>QMNL01000060.1 GCA_003647755.1 Candidatus Coatesiibacteriota bacterium | reverse complement strand
TCATCACAGCTACCCATTGTGTTCCACATCCTTGTACCTAAAATATAGTGCCTCGCCCACAAAATGTCAAGCGTCATTCTCGGCGGCAAACCTAGTACGAGGCATAGAATAACCACCTTCGGAAGGTTTACCTCCCCGCTCCGCATCACCGCGTTTTCGCGTCGTGCGTGGACAACAGCTTCATGAATCTATACAGCAGTAGCTCGGCTCGGGCGGGCAGAATGCGCTAGCGACTCAACATGTCCCCGGCCGCGGTGGCTCGTCATCGAGCTAGGCATGGCAGCTGCCTCAGGTGCCCACGGCACTCCAGCATAGTTATCTTTACTCCAAATCGACCGCCATGTTACAATCGCCAGCATGAATGATGAAACTCTCTCCTCAACGAACGTAGTCGGTCAAGAGGCGTCAGAGCAAATCGCTTGGTTTGAGAAACTTCGCCTGTGGTTCAGTTTATCGAGGCCCAAGTTCCACCTGGTCGGCCTCTTGCCATACATACTGGGCTATCTGCTGGCGAGTTTTTACGGCCACTCGACTAGCTGGCAGGTGATGATTCTGGGCGGCCTGGGTGTCGTGTTGATAATGTTGGTTACATACTACCTGGGCGAGTACTTCGACTACGAGGGCGACACCATAAACCGCAGTTTTAACGCGTTCTCGGGCGGCACCAGAGCTCTTCAGACAGGCCAAATCAAGAGGTCTTCTGCGCTCGCCGCTGGCTTGCTGCTCTTAATCCCGATCGCCGCTATCGGTCTAGCCCTGCAATTTTACTACAACTGTGGATCATATACCCTCTTGCTCGGGGCAGTCGGCATCGCGGCGGGAGCATTCTACTCAGCAAAACCGGTCCAGTGGGCTTACCACGGAGTTGGCGAGGTTCTGATCGGCCTCGCCTATGGATGGCTCACGGTCAACACCGGCTATTACCTGCAAGTTGGCCGTTTCGACCTCGTCAGTACCTTCGTGGCGCTGCCCATCATGACCAGCATTGCAGCCGTAATACTCATCAACGAGTTCCCCGACTACGAGGCGGACAAGGTGGTCAGAAAGAACAACTTGGTGGTTCTGCTCGGTCCTTCGCTGGCAACCGTGCTTTACTTCATACTAGTTTTATCGACACTCACATTCTCTTTCCTCACGGCCGTGGTGGCTTTCTCGTTCCCGTATAAGTTCCTACCACTCATTCTGGTCCCGGTCGTTCTGAAGAATCTGCTCATCGCGCAGGCCGGGAAAAATGCCACCCCAAAGGAGCTCGAATCGCTCTGCGCCGGCACGCTGCTTCTTAACATGCTCGTCATTCTTCTGCCCCTAGTCTGCTTAATAGTGGAACTCACAATGCAAATTATCTGGCTTGAAACACTGTGAGGTACAGAGCGGTTGGCTTCGACGTTGATGGGACACTCGTCCAGAACGTCGGCTATTGCTGGCAAACGTTTCACGAGCGGTTTGGCGTTTCGGACAAGGTACGCGGCATCCTCAGACGTCGCTATCAGGAGGGGAGGATAACTTACAGGGAGTGGGGCAGTAGAGAGATAGCCATTTGGCGTGCGCTTGGCGTTACTCGCAAGGACTTCACGAAAGTCATCAACAGCATGCGGCTCACGGACGGCGTGGCTGAGTCGCTGGCGGTCTTGAGGCGCACGGGGCACTACTTGTTCATATTGTCCGGCACCATCAGGATTATCCTCGAGCAGCTTCTGCCCAACTACGACGAGCTGTTCGACCTGGTCGCCGTGTCAGACATACATTTTGATGAGGAGGGAAGGCCGGTCAGTTTCGACCCTGGCCACCCATTGCGGAACGAGCGGGAGGACAAGCTGCTCGAGCTTCAGTCGTTATGCCGGGAGCTTCAGATGGACCTCTCCCAGGTCGCCTTCGTTGGAGACAATGATAACGACGCGGAGGTGCTTCGTGCGGCTGGACTTGGGATAGCGTTCTGTCCGCAGAGCGCAAGCGCCAGAGCCGCGGCCGACGTGGTGGTTGATTCTGCTGACCTGCGTAGCGTCCTTCCCCACATTCTCGGCGCCCGAGGCAAGGTTTGACCGGGGGCACCCCAATAATCAGATTGACGCAGATGGTTCTAGCCCTTTGGAGTGCCGCGGCTTGACGCGACATCGATCCTACGTCAATCATCGCTGCAGCGATCGCCTTTTGGAAAGAGATGAAGCTGTTTATTGGAGCGCGGTGTCAAGCCACCGCAAACGAAAGCGGCGTCAAGCCGCCGCACTCCAAAGTCATCCAACGGGTGTAACTTACAGACCGATGCGTGCCTAAGTCATGGCCTCTGCGCACCGGCAAACCGTTTTCATTCCACCATCTGCCTTGCCATTAATCTGATCATTGAGGGGCACTACGCGGCTTAGCGCCTATTTGGGGGAGCTTTACTGGTTCACAACGGCGTTAGGAGCCGACTTGCTCGATCCTGCCGCGCAGTGCATATCTTTCTGTCTTAAAGACCACCTCGGTGCCAGAAGACGTGTCAAGATACCAACGGAGCCAGTTTGGGGACCGAAGGCGAAGCCGTATCTCCCTAGCCCTTGACCCCAATGCTTCCTCCGACAACTTCTCAACGACAACGGCGACCGTCCATCCGCGGAGCCTCATCTGATCGCCTACATGAACCTTGGCCGCGGTATCAGCTGGCACGTTCGCGAATCTCACATCAATCAGAAAATGCGAGAATGGCCCTCCTGCAAGGGGCATCGCGCGCCTTGTTTGCAGAAACTCGTAATGGTATTTGAAGGCGAAAACACAGAGAAAAAAAGCGAACACGAGAACGGTCAGTCGTCTGTGGGCGGGGGCCTTACCGGGGTATCCGACTCTGGGGTTGGAGTTTTTCGCTTCGGCCTTCATTGCACCTCGGCATAATGCGACAAGTTCACCATGTAGCTTGCTCTGCCCTGCGTCTCGGAGCGCAGCTGGGTTGCAAGCCCAAAGGTCTTCGACAGCGAAATACTAACAGAGATTATCTGGAGCGGGCCTCTGCTCACAATATCGTCGATCTTGGCACCCCTCATACCTAGCCCCTCAATAACCCTGCTAGCGTACTCGCGCGGTGTCATGATCTCGCCCTTCATGATCGGCTCCAGCAGGACTGGATGCGCATTTTGCAGCGCTTTCCTGAAAGCCGAGGTCGTTGCGTTGTAGTATGCCTGTTCAGGTCGGTCTAGATTCTCCTCCTCGACCGAGAGAATCGTTACCCAGACATCTATCAAGGGATAACCCATCAGAACACCGGCGCTCATCGTATCGTTCAGAGCTCTCTTGATCGCGCCGTATCTGCCGGCCGATCTCTCGTCGAGATCAGCCTCCGACTCGATGACCAGTCCGTGCCCACGAGGTGCGGGCTTGACGAGAAGCGTGATGGTAACAGACTGGGTGCTTGATGCTGATGCTCTGGAGAAAACGCCCGTCCCTGTACCCTCCTGTTTGATGCCCTCCTTGTAGGCAACCTGTGGTCGGCCAGTTCTCGTCTCAACTCTGAACTCCCGCCTGAGTCTCTCAACGATCACCTCGAGATGCAGCTCGCCCATGCCCGATATAACCGTCTGTCCAGTCTCCTTATTCTGCTTCACGTGGAAGGTCGGGTCCTCGCAGTGAAGATGGCCAAGGCACGAGTACATCTTCTTCAGGTCGCTCTGGGCTCTCGGCTCTATCGCTATGGAAACGACCGGCTCGGGAAAGTCCATCGACTCGAAGATGATGGGCCGGACGCTGTTACACAACGTGTCGCCAGTATAGCTATTCTTCAGGCCGACAAGGCCCACTATCTCGCCCGGCCTGGCCACACTGATCCTGTCCCTCTTGGGACCATATATTCTCAAGACGTGCGACACTCTCTCCGCGACCTTTCTCGTCGAGTTGTAGAGAATATCGCCCTCCCGAACGACACCCGAATACACCCGGCAAAACCACACCTTAGCCCGGTCCTGTAGGTGCATCACCTTGAAAACGAGAAGTGCACAGGGGTCGTTTGCGTTAGGCCGTATCTCCACAGTTTTATGCGTCAGAAGGTTCTCACGCACAATTGGCCGAACCTCAATGGGAGAGGGAAAGTAGTCAACCACTGCATCCAGCACAGGTTGGACACCCGCGTCGCGAAGCGCAGAACCACAGAAGACCGGCACGAGCTCCGAACGCATCACCGCCGAGCGAAGGGCGGCCCGAAGCGTTGAGGCCGGAACATCGTCGGCCCCATCGGCTACTGTCTCCAGGAGCGACTCATCGGTGAGCGCGATCGCCTCAATCATTCTGCCCCTGTATCTTTGCGCAAGTTTCAGCTTGGGGTTAGGTATGGGCTCCTTAGAATAGGTTTGCCCCTTATCCTGAGCATTCCAGCGGAGCACCTTCATCTCCAAAAGGTCTATTACGCCGACGAACTCGGCCTCCGCACCAATTGGAATCTGGACCGGAACCGCATTGACATTCAGTCGGTCCGACATCATTTTCAGGACAGAGAAGAAGTCCGCACCGGTCCTGTCCATCTTGTTGACGAAGACTATCCTGGGAAGCTTATACCTGTCCGCACGATGCCAGACGGCTTCAGACTGCGGCTCAACACCCTCGACGGCGCAGAAGATCACGATCGCTCCGTCAAGTATCCTCAGGCTGCGCTCGACCTCCACTGTGAAGTCAACGTGGCCTGGCGTGTCAATGAGGTTAAACTGGTGGCCTCGCCAGTCAAACGTTGTGGCGGCCGAGGTTATCGTTATGCCACGTTCCCTCTCCTGCTCCATCCAGTCCATCGCCGTGGAGCCCTCATCGACCTCTCCCATCTTGTGCGTCTGTCCCGCATAGAACAACGCACGTTCCGTGAACGTCGTCTTACCGGCATCAATGTGAGCAATGATACCAATGTTGCGTATCAACGCAGGATCGTACTTCATGGTCTCGACTCCACTGGCGATAAGCCCTCCCGACTACTGGACGAGCGGTGTATCAATATACTTGGCCAAAACTTCTTCGGCAACCCTCGGCAACGTCTGCCCCACTGAGCCCAACACGCTTAAATCCGCAAAATGCTCCGAAAGATGCGTCCGTTCTACGTTCATCTCAACTAACCTCACGCCTCGCTGTTTCGCCACAAGCGGAAGAACAGACGCCGGCACAACCTGCGCCGAGGTGCCTATCACGACCATCAGATCACACCTCAGCGCCTCTCGCTCCGCCTCCTCAAGCGCCGGGGCCGGAATCGCCTCACCAAAGAGAATGATCTTGGGTTTCAGGACGCCGCCACAGGCACAGCGCGGCACGTCAACGGTCAGTAAACTCTCCTCGAACTGAACAGTGGAGCCACAGCTGAGGCACTCCAGCTCCGACGCGGTCCCGTGGAACTCTATGACATGCTTGCTCCCCGCGCGCTGATGTAGGTTATCAATGTTCTGGGTTATTATACTCTTCAAGACGCCTGCCGCCTCAAGCTGGGCGAGCGCAACGTGCGCACCGTTTGGCTCCGCCCGATTAATAACCTCGTAAAGCTCCTTGAACAGACCCCAGACCTTTCCAGGATTCTTTACGAACGCATCAAGAGTCGCATACTCCTCGATCGGGTACCTCGCCCAAAGGCCAGCAGCGCCTCTAAACGCCGGAATCCCACTCTCGACAGAGATCCCAGCCCCCGTCAGCGCAATAGCGTGCCTCGCACTAGCGAGCAGCTCGGCGGCCTGTGCTATTGTGTCCAATGAGTTACGGTCCAATGGTTACTCCGGCGGCATCATCAAGCAGCCCTGCTCGACTGACGAGGCGAGAGAAGTGTATATCGCGAGAAGACCCGTGTGTCGCTTGGCTGGTGGCCTTGTGAACGACGCGCGGCGGCGCTCCAAAAGGGATAAGGCCTCCCTCTCAGACATCTTGCCGCCACTGTCGCCAACCAGCTCCAGCCTCCTTCTGCCAACATCGATCAGGATAATATCCCCGTCCTCGAGCAGAGCAATGGGCCCCTCAGCGGCTGCCTCAGGCGAGATATGTCCCACGCATACTCCCCGCGTCGCACCAGAAAAACGACCATCGGTCAAGACCGCCACCTCCTCTGCTATCGACTCATCAATCGCCAACAGCTCAGTCGCGTAGAACTGCTCGGGCATACCTGTTGCCTTCGGGCCCTCATAGCGGATGACTATCGCGTCTCCAGGCTCGATTCTCTTCGAGACAATCTCCCTAAGCGCACTCTCCTGGCCATTGAAGACTCTCGCCCGGAAGAACCTGGCCCTGTCATCAGCACCAGTCCACTTGACCACTGCACCACCCGGCGCAAGGTTGCCGAATAGAATCGCAATCGGTGCGGCCCGCCTGACAGGATCATCCGCCGGTCTGATGATCGATTCGGGACTGAGGCCGAATCTGCCCAGGTAACCCTCCGCAATTGTGGTTGGCCGGACTTTCAGATAATCATGTGCAGACTGTCCGAGCGTCTTGCCCGTGATGGTCATCGTACTCCCGTCAATGACATCAGCGAGGCTATCAACGAGTCTTGGCAGACCACCCGCCTGCCAGAACAGGTCAGAGGGATATTGCCCTGATGGCTTAATGTCGCACAATAGAGGCGTTTTAGCGAAGACCTCATCCGCATGTCGCAACGAGAACTGCGTGCCCATCGATGTCGCCAGCGCCGCAAGATGCAACAGGCCGTTGGTTGACCCACCGATGGCCGCGAGAACCGTCAATGCGTTTTCAATGGAGGTTTCAGTAACGATGTCGCTGAACCTGGTGCCCTCGTCAATGAGACGCCCAAGAGCTTCACCCGAACTCTGTGCCAGTCGAAGTAGCTCAAAAGACTGTGCTGGGCAAAGTGCGGAGCCCGGAAGAGCAAGCCCCAGCGCCTCGGCCAGAATCTGCATTGTGCAGGCGGTTCCCATAAACGCACACGCCCCAGGGGTGGGGCAACCGTCGTCATAAATAGCATCGCAAGTTGCCTGACCTATCTCCCCACGTTCCAGCTGCCGCCTTGCATCGATGACCGATTCAAGCGTCCTGAACGAGGCGCCGTGCGACATCACGCCTCCCAAAGCGAAAACGGTCGGGAGGTTGAGCCTGGATGCGGCAATGAGATGCCCTGGGATCGCCTTGTCGCAGCTGGAGACGAACAACACGCCGTCGGCGTGGGCGGACTTGCCGTGAAGCTCGGCCGCAAGAGCTATCACCTCCCTGGATGCCAGCGAGAGGGACATGGCCTCGGTCCCTTGTGTTATGCCGTCGCAGACATCGGAGCAGAAGTATTTTGCTGGCCTTGCGCCCACCTGCAAGAGGCCTTCGTATGCCTTCTGAGCGACCGAGTCGAGATGAATGCTCCCAGGATGCGAGTGCCCAAAGCAGCTCTCGATCACAGCCAGCGGACGAGAGAGGTCCCCGCGCGACCAACCACAGCCGAGCCGCAGCGCATCGACCTCGTAGCCCTTCGCACGAGCCTTTTGGCTTGTCAGCTCCCGCCCAGCTCCTCTATCAGACAATAAACAGCACCTCTTCCCAGTTCCGTCCCAAATAAAATTAACTCAATCGAAAAGCTTGTTCGAGTCGTTGATGTCGTTATTTCTTGCTTTGGGAGCCTTCTTGAACGTAACGTTGGTTCGCTTAAGCGGCGGACAATCGATGCCTCTCCCACGCAAGATGTCCTCAATCGTAAGTATTTGAATGCGCGGATAACGCTTCTGCCAAGTTGCTGATTCGTAAAAACCAGCGCCAGCAGCCTCGCTTCGCATGTCCTTGGTTGGGTTCAGCATCGTTATGAAAACGCCGATCTCGGCGCCCTCGCGCTCAACTACTCCACGCAAATCTCGCACCATGTAGGACGTAACATGCCCCGACTTGACCGAGAAAACGATCTGTTTGGTCTTGCCGCCCTTCGCCTCATCGTGGAAATAGAGCCGGCCATCGATGCCTCTGTCAGCACCTTTTTTCTTCTCT
>QMNL01000059.1 GCA_003647755.1 Candidatus Coatesiibacteriota bacterium | reverse complement strand
TCCTTCCTGCATCCCCGTAAGGGGATGAACGTGAGTAGCCGTAGGTGCAACCTACGGATCAACGCCAAAGAAGAAAAGGAAAACAGCCCTGAAAGGGCTGAACATAGCCCTATGAAGGGGCTGTTCGACCCCTTCAGGGTCGCGAAGAATAGCAATGTGAACGAATTCCGTAGGTTGCACCTACGGCTACTATTGTGGTCCCCCTTCGGGGAACTGAAACCCAGCATCACCTCAATCCCAATTCCACTCTTGTTTCACCCAAAGCACCGCCCCGAAACCAACAACACAACACATCGCAATCAAAAAATGCGAAAACTCCTGGGGACGAGAAAAAGCGGCGTCAAGCCGCCGCACTCCAAAGTGCTAGAACTCGCTGCGTCAGTCTGATTATTGGGGCGAGGTTGTATCCTTGACACGACATCTGCCTCGGCGATAATAACCCGCATTGATGCGTGGCTTGTTGGGTGCCTCACTCTGCAGGGATTTTGGAGAATTGCACACGGTTACGAAGGCTTATGTAAGCTTAGGTGCGCTTGAACACAACCTCTCCCAGGTGCGCTTCCTGGTCGGCGAGGCGGTGGAGATAATGCCGGTGGTCAAGGCCAATGCCTATGGGCACGGGATGCTTCCGGTCTGCGATAGGCTCCATGCGGCCGGTGTCGGCGTGTTTGGCGTGGCGACAATAGACGAGGGGATACGCCTGAAGGAGCACATCCCCGGCGCAACGGTCGTTCTTCTCGGTGGCGCACTGCCCGCGCAGGCAGAGGCGGTGGTGGAGGCTGCTCTAGTGCCTGTAGTTTACGATTTTGGCCAGGCTTATGCACTTGACCATGCGGCGAGTCGCATGAATAAGGATGTGCCGGTTCATTTGAAGATTGACACGGGTATGACGCGGCTTGGGGTGCGTTATGACGAGGGGCTAGCGTTTCTTGAGAGGCTGCAGACTCTTCGGAGGTTAGGCGTAGTGGGGCTGATGACACACCTTGCGACCGCCGATGCCCAGGACAGCAGCTTCACGATGCTCCAGCTCGACCGGTTCGATAGTTTTCTGGCGTCTTCGGGACTTCGCAACCAGGTCGTGGTTCATGCGGCCAACAGCGCGGCGACGATCAAGTGCCCTCGGTCTCACTACGACATGGTTCGTCCTGGTCTGATGCTCTACGGACTTTCTCCAACGGGCGCCACTCCGCCGGGCGTCACGCTTAAGCCTATCCTGAGGCTCACTTCGCGGGTTCTGAGGATAGCACGCATGAGGCCGGGAGAGAGCGTTGGGTATGGACGAGAGTTCGTAGCGAAGAGAAACATGCAGGTTGCGATCGTGCCGCTCGGGTATGCGGACGGCTATTGCCATCGGCTTTCAGGCCGGGCGGAGGTGATCATCCGGGGTGCCCGGTCTCCAGTGATCGGCGCAATCTCAATGGACATGATTGCCGTCGAGATCAAGGAGCATTGCGAGGCTTCGGTCGGTGACGAGGTAGTCATCATTGGCCGGCAAGGCACGGAGTCAATCAGTGTGAACGAGCTGGCCTTTCTGGCGGAGACGATACCCTACGAGATTCTCTGTGGGCTTGGCGACAGGATCGACAGGGTCTTCGTCGAACAGATTTGGGATGAATAGCCCGGCTGCATGGACAGCACAATCCCTCTCGCGACCATCCATGATGCAGCTGTCGATGCTGACGGCACTGGCCGTCGGGTTCAGGGCAGCGGAGGTCTTCATCCCCACACCCCTGCCGTGGCTCCGGCTCGGCCTTGCGAATGTTGTGGTCTTGATAGTCCTGGCCTCGTTTGGGGTGAGGACTGCGCTTCTGGTCAACGTCGCACGGATATTGCTTGCCTCCTTCGTCATCGGGACGTTTCTGTCGCCCGGATTCTGGCTAAGTCTGTGTGCCGGGGTAGTATCCTGTCTCTCGATGGCACTTGTGTGGTATTGCTTCGGAGGGTGGCTCTCTTACATCGGAATAAGTGTGGTTGGGGCATATTGTCACACTGTGGCGCAGTTCTTCGTTGTATATCTCCTGTTCGTGAGACACGTGGCAATACTAAAACTGATGCCATACTTCCTGTTGGTCTCACTTGGCACAGGAACGCTGACCGGGCTTGCTGCAACGGCAATCCTCACCTGGGCGAAGCGCCACGGTATCCTGACCGCGCGAACTTCTGATCACGAGTCGGCAGGCAAGTGTTAAGAATCCTTCAGGTCTATAAGGACTACTGTCCCCCAATATTCGGTGGGATCGAGAAGCATATCGCCCTGCTGTCCAATAGGCTCTCGAGGGTTGCTAACGTCGATGTGCTGGTCGCGAATCGGGGCTTGCGGACAGAACTTGAGGTCATAGACGGCATCAGGGTTACAAAGGTCGGAGAGCTCGGACGCTTTCTATCCGCACCGGTGTCGCCTCTATTTGGTTGTTATCTGGGTCGAGAGCGATATGACATCCTCCATTTTCACCTTCCAAATCCAACGGCAGTCATCTCATACCTGCTCGTCCGGCCTGCGGGCAAGGTAGTCGTTACGTGGCACAGCGACATTGTTCGGCAGGCCAAGTTCCTGCCCTTCTATCGGCCATTCCTGATGAGGTTCTTGCAGCTTTGCGATGTGATCCTGCCCACGTCCGAGCGTTATGCGCGGTCCTCGGCGTATCTCTCGAACTTCACGGCCAAATGCCGTCCCATCCCGCTCGGCATCGATGTGTCTCGCTTCTCCCTGACAGATGATGTCGCCCGTCAGGTCAAGCAGCTGAGAGCCAAGTTCGGCGACCGTATCGTCCTATTTGTAGGACGCCTCCGCTACTACAAGGGGCTGAAGTTTCTGATCGATGCGATGCAATTGCTTGATGCGAAGCTTTTGATTGTCGGTGATGGCCCGATGCGGGCGGAACTTGAGAAGTACAGCAGCTCCCGCGACTTGGGCGAAAAGGTCCTCTTTGTGGGCGAGGTCGATGAAAAAAGCCTCCCGGTTTACTACCACTGCTGCGATGTCTTCTGCCTTCCGTCCATTTACAGGAGCGAGGCCTTTGGGGTCTCCCAGATCGAGGCGATGACATGCGGCAAGCCGGTCGTCAGCACGGCGCTGGATACGGGCATCGAGGAGGTCAATCTCGACGGCCTTACCGGCCTAGTTGTGCCGCCGATGGATTCCAAGTCGCTCTCTCGCGCCATTGGCCTGCTTCTGTCAGATAAGGCTCTTGCGGCCCGGCTAGGCGGATTCGCCCAAAAGAGGGTCTTCAAACAGTTCACGGCAGACAGAATGGCCGAATCGGTGCTGTCGATCTACAATCGTGTCGTCATGCAAGAGCAGGAGGGAGTGCAGGACAGTGTCTAGGGCGAGCCACCAGGTCATTGCTTACGCACTTTTAGTTATGTTGGTTATCACTGTTCAGACGGCAATACTGCATTTCTCACCCTTTGAGATGGTGTTTATCGATCTGGGTCTGCTAGTTGTCATTTGGACCGGGCTCGCCAGAGGTGCCAGGTCAGGCATGAGCGTTGGGTTCATCGTGGGCCTGCTCGAAGACTGCCTCTCTGGCTGTGCGCTCGGCACGAACGCTCTGGTGAAGACGTTAATAGGGCTGTTTGCTGGACTCTTGGGCCGGAGAGTTCTTCCGAACAGCCCCGTGGCCCACCTGCTGGCGTTGTTCACCTGCTCGATCCTCAACTATGTCCTGCTATATGTGTTCCAGACAACCACTTCTCCAACTAGCATCAACCCCGGAACATTCGCGATGCTGATGATCGCCGGCGTCCTCTCCACTACTGTTCTGGGGATGGTCATTTTCCGCGTTCTTTCAAGAAATAGGTTCTTCAAGCCTCCCCGCGTCCCGGCCGACGTGATAGACGGGAGTTCGGCAAATGCCGATTGACTTAGGCGAGGATGCAAGCCTCCTAAGGCGCTTGCGGCGGAGGTCGGGCTTTGTCTTCATAGGGTTCGTCATCCTCTCAACGGTGATAGCCACCAGGCTTTGGTTCCTTCAAGTAGTGAAGGCTGCCTACTACAAAGATCTGAGCGAACAGAACAGGATTAGGATCGTCGTGGACGAGGCGCCGAGAGGGATGATTCTCGATAGAGAGGGTCGGCAATTGGTGGGGAACAGGCCGTCATTCGATGTTCTTGCCGGTAGCGCAAGCCGCTCCGCCCTTGACAGCTTGAAGGCATTCTCGCGAATGGCGGGCATACCCAAGAGCGAGATCGTTCGGGTCTCTCGAGGTAAGATGCGAAGGCGCGCCGTTATGGCCGTGCGCGATGTCAGCTTCAAAGCGCTGTCCGTGCTCGAGGAACACAGGCTGGACCTCCCCGGCCTCGAGGTAGCAATTCGGCCCAAACGGCGCTTTATAGAGCCCACGCTCGCATGCCACCTCATCGGATACCTGGGCGAGGCAACCAAGCCCGAGATACAGCGTTCTGGCGGCCGCATCAAGCTGGGAGACAAGATGGGACGCTCAGGCATCGAACTATTCATGGATGAATACCTGAGGGGTTCGGATGGGCGGCGCCTGGTGGAGACCAACGCGATGGGACGGGTCCTCAGGACACTCAAACGGGCCGAGAAGCCAGTTCCCGGAGACAACGTCGTTCTAACGTTGGACTTGGAACTTCAGTCTGCGATAGAGAGAGTTTTTGATGTTAGAAAAGGCGCGGTTGTTGTGATGAGCCCGGGCACAGGAGAGATCCTGGCGATGGTCTCCAGACCAGCGTTCAACCTGACAGCCTTCGAGTCTCAGATATCCCCGGAGGATTGGCAGAAACTGAAGGACGATCCCGATGCGCCCATGAACAACAGATGTGTTGCGGGACAGTATCCTCCGGGCTCCACCTTCAAGCTTTTCGTGGCTTTGGCCGCGCTGCAGTCCAAGGCCATAACGACGGATGAGCAGTTCGAGTGCACTGGGGTGATGAAACTGGGTGCTGAGGAGTTTCATTGCTGGAAGAAACACGGGCACGGCGAACTCTCAGTTGGTCCGGCGATCGTCCATTCGTGCAACATATTCTTCTACAAGACGTCGCTTGCGTGCGGGATAGGCCCGATTGCCGACATGGCGAGAGAGTTTGGGCTTGGAAGTCCGACTGGGTTCGAGGTCTCGCACGAGGAAAACGGATATATCCCGAGTGCCAAGGACCTCCAGAACTATTGGCCGGGCGACGTCGTTGCCTCCTCGATTGGGCAGGGCAGGATTCTCGTAACGCCGCTGCAAATGGCGGTCGCTGTGTGTGCCCTTGTCAACGGAGGAGATGTCCTCAGGCCGTTCGTAGTCCGGCGCGTAGAATCTCCGGATGGGGAGATTCTGAAACGGTTTGGGCGGCACGTTGTGGGCCATGTCGCGGTCAACGCTCCATACATAAAGCTGGTCCGGGACGCTCTGTTCGGCGTCGTCAACCGGCAGGGAGGCACGGGCTGGCGAGCGAGGCTGGATTTCCCCAAAATAGCGGGCAAAACCGGCACTGCCCAGGTTGTTCAACGAGTTGACGACGAGGAGACGATTCTCGAGGACATCCCCTACGAGAGACGGCCTCACTCGTGGTTTATAGGATATGCCCCGGCGGATGAGCCCGAGATTGCCTTCGTTGTTCTGGTTGAACATGGCGGCGCAGGAGGCCACGCGGCAGCGGTCTTGGCCAGACAAATCGTCGCGGCGGCGTTTCGGGAGTGCGATCTGGAGAACGAGCACTGAGACGAGCGGACTGAAAATGGGGGTTAAATGTTAGATAGACGCGTCATCCAGAACATCAACTGGTGGTTAATCCTTGTTGCGGTAGTGCTTTCCCTAATTGGGGTTGCGACCATCTACGCTGCGACCTTTGGGACAGGACCGCAGGCCAATATGGCATACAGGGGCCAGCTGAAGTGGCTTGTGCTGGGTCTCGTGGCCATGACAGTTACGATGTTTGTGGATTACAATCGCCTGATAAAGGCCGCATACATTATCCAACTTGCCGCATCGCTCGTTCTCGTCGCAGTCCTTTTGTTTGCAGAACCGATCGCAGGCTCCAAACGATGGCTCGACCTCGGCTTCGTCAGGTTTCAACCGTCCGAGCTCGCCAAGATTACTACCGTCCTTGCGCTTGTGAAGCTCTTCTCATCGGAGCGATTGCGCGGGCGGCCCTGGCTCCAGATACTCGGAGGCGTGGTCATCGTGGCAGTCCCCGCCGCACTCATCGTCAAGCAGCCCGACTTCGGCACAGCTGTAATGTTCCTCATCCCGTTTATCGTGTTGGCGATTGTGGCGCAGCGCCGTCTCTTACCCATTGTTCTCACAGTTCTTGCTGGGGCGTTGTCGGCCTTACCGGGCTGGTTCTTTCTCAAGGCTTACCAACGACAACGCATCATCGCATTCATAGACCCGTCCTATGACGAGCTCGGCTCGGGATACCAAGCGATACAGTCCAAGATAGCTGTCGGCTCTGGCGGCGTGCTCGGAAAGGGATTCGCCAAGAGCACCCAGGTTAGGCTCCACTTCCTGCCCGCACAGCACACCGACTTCATCTTCTCGGTGCACGCTGAGGAACAGGGCTTTCTGGGTTCCCTGCTAGTGCTGGGCTTATTCATGTTACTTGTGGGGATCGCATTCTCCATAGCAAGGCACGCCAAAAACCGTGCCGGTCTCCTGCTCGCAGTCGGCTGCACCTCGCTTATAGCGGGACAATTCCTCATCAACATCGCGATGGTTATAGGCTTTCTGCCGATAACCGGCCTTCCGCTGCCATTCATGAGCTACGGCGGCTCGTCGCTCACGGCGGTGTTTATCATGCTCGGTCTGCTCGAGAGCGTTCAGATGCGCAGGTTCGCCTTCTAAAGATTGTGCCAAGGCCAGATTTGATGCAAGAACTTGGACATGAAAACCATAACGACAAACAGGCTGCTATTCCATAACGAGTGCAACAGCACGCACCAGCGCAGCCGGTGCGTGTAGAGCAGCACAAGGCACAACACAAGGCCATGCATAGTATGAACACAAGACATAGGCCAGTTGATGGCGTCCATCCCGATCTGGTGAAGGGCGGCGAAGATGAGGCTTGACACGAGAACTGCCGGCCACTTCCCTACTATCCTTAAGAGCAGCAAGAACAGAGCTCCACGAATGAGCAGCTCTTCTATTACCGGGGAACCGATGCAGACCATAGCCCCAGCCATAACCGGAGCGGCGCCAACATTGCCGGTCTGCACAATCGGTTCCATGACGTTCTTTCTAATGAACCTTTGTAGCTTGGGATTGCCGGCGCTGGGTGCCCGAGGCAGCACCATCATAATGACACCTGTCGCAGACGTTGTGAGAACGAAGGCAAGAATGACTGCGGCCAATGACCTGGGCACCCCGGTGGGCGCACCCAAGGCACGCCCCAGCAGCCGGATATCGCGCCAAAACATCATCAGCAAGAGCGGAAACAGGACAGCCCAGTCCACGACCTTTCCGACCAGTGCCCCATAGGCCTTATCGGTTATCCCAACAGCTGGCCAGACCGCGCGCATCGCAAATGCAGCCCCAGCGAAAACAGCTAGCTTCACAGAAAGAGACAGCACCAGGCGGGCTTTCGGGGCTCTTGGCATCAATCGGTCAAGCTTGTGCATCTACTTTCCCCTACTCCGCAGTCAACTTGTCTCCGCCTCGATGTCCCGCCGCAGAGAGTCAAGAAGCTCCGCCAATGCGTCCCCAGCCTCGAGAGCGCCAACCCCGTAGGACTCTAGAATGGCTCTGGCCTCATCTAAATAACCACTTGTGGCAGGCGCGAGGTCCTCGATGGTCTGAACCTGGCGCCAGACGAGCGCGATGCGCCTCGCTAGGAATGCGTCTGCGCCGAGCGCCTGGTGTGTGAGAAGCCGCCAATGCCCTCTAAACTTCCTCCAGTCGTCAATCACATCATCGATCTTAGCGAGAGCATTCCCCGGAAGGTTGGACATGATAGCCCAATTTTTACCGCTCTCAAGTTCAGAACACAACCCCAATAATCAGATTAATGGCAAGGCAGAACAGGCTTTGCGGCTGCGCAGAGGCTATGAGTTCGGCAGGCATGGGTCTGTAAGTTGCACCCGTGGGTGAGTTTGGAGTGCGGCGGCTTGACGCCGCTTTCATTTGCGGTTTGGAGTTTCCCCAAAACGCGCTGCGGATTCGTTGGGTTGTTGGCTCCCGGGCGGTGTTTTGGGCGAAACAAGAGTGGAATTGG
>QMNL01000058.1 GCA_003647755.1 Candidatus Coatesiibacteriota bacterium | reverse complement strand
GCTATGTTCAGCCCTTTCAGGGCTGTTTTCCTTTTCTTCTTTGGCGTTGATCCGTAGGTTGCACCTACGGCTACTCACGTTCATCCCCTTACGGGGATGCAGCAAGGGCGCCTTCAGCTGAGCAGGCCCGGGCACGATTACGAAAACTCCTCCTAAGAGAGCGCTTGACATCCCCGACACGCCTTATTATAAAGACAGCGATGATTACTAGAGGGCATGGCCGCCCTCCATGGATGCTATCAATCTTTGGTTTCGCCGGAGGTAATGCGAATGAGAACTGGTTTGTGTGTGGGTTTGCTGTTGAGCCTGCTGCTCGTCAACCTCGCGTTTTCGGAGGATACTACGGGCAAGTTCGCCATCAGCGCAGAGGGTGGCTACTATTTCCCGGAGATGGGCCAATTAGAGAATAACTTTGTCTTTGGTGGCTCCTTTTCCTATCATTTTTACCCGTGGCTATTTGCCGAGCTTCGGGCTGCGAGGTATCGTGATCACATTGGAGAGGTCACGAAGGTTGAAAGGAGAAAGACCTATTATACATACATCTACAGCGGCGTGCATTACCCGGCTGGCCATACTTCCAGCGAGAAACAGATACCCTACGAGCACCTCAGGACCAAAATAGTGCCGGTCGACTTCAATGTAGGCTTTACATTCCTCACTAAGAAGAAGCTCAATCCTTATGTTTCATTTGGGCCTACGTTTTTCTCGGCCCGGATCGACGAGTTTCCGGAGATGAACGATGTAGCTTGGGGTGTCAACGGCGGCCTGGGGGTGGAGTATTTCGTTGCCAAGTTGTTCGACAAGAGGGCAGACCTGGCACTTGTTACGGACCTCCGCTACCGTTGGGGCAGGGCGAATTTCGGGCTTGGATACACATCAATGGCGATCAATTATCTCTCGGAGAGCGAGGACCTGAGGCTGAAGATGAACAAGTACCACGAGGTCTCGCTTAAGGACATATCCGACGATATTGATCTTGGTGGCTTCGCCGCCACTGTCGGCGTCAAGATATACTTCTAGCCGTGGCTCCCGGGCACGCCAATATGGGCCGCCGCGGGCTGTCCATATAGCTTGTTCAGCTCGACGGCTGAAGGCCCTGGTTGTATGAAAGCCGTTTTGTGTTGCAGCGGAGCGATTGATGCGAGCTAAACGATTTGCTTGGTGGGGCGGTGCGTTTCTCGCGGTGTTTGCGATAGCGGCGCTTTGCCTATCGCAGCAAGGTTATGAGCCCAATAAAACCAAAGAGCTGGAGAGTTATTTCCCCTACCTGTCAACGCTCGTCCGAACGCTTCGCGCCATAGACAGGTTCTATGTTGACGAGGTGGACGTGGGCAACTTGCTGAGGCACGGGACACGGCGACTCGTCTCCAGCCTCGATTCTCGCTCGACAGTTCAGTTCGCGGACGAGGAGAACAAGCGGCAGGCGGACCTTGGGTTGAACGTTATGTCCCAGAAAGGTCTTTTCGTCGTGATCTCTCGAGAGACCAACTCACCGTCGGATGGGTCTGACGTGCTCCCCGGCGATAGAATCGTGGCAATCAACGAGCGCCCCGTTTACGGCCTGACACTTGATGAGCTTCGACGATATCTGCGAGGTGTGCCTGAGAGCAAAGTAACGTTGACCGTGTATGGTCCAGATGATTTCAGCCCCAGGAAAGTCAATCTACACAGGGCGATGTACATCTCGAAACCAGCGGACTTTGCGGTCGGCGACGACTGGGTTGTCTATTTCAGGATTAGGAGGTTTGCTGATGGCGTCTCCAAGACGTTCAAGCGGGCTCTGGCCAGCCTGGGGTCTTCGGAGCCGAGGGGTATAATAATCGACGTGCGAAACAACATCGGAGGCTCGATCAAGGAAGTTACGAATATCTTAAGCCGTTTTGAGAGCTCTAACCCTCTTTTCTTGCGGTCGACTAGAGATGGCATAAAGGAGGTGGCAAGGGATAGCAGCGTGGGACTAATACCGAAGCCCGTTCCCGTTGTGATCATAGTCAACAAGCGCACGGTTGGTGAGGCGGAGGTCTTGGCCGCGAGCTTGCGTGGGCACGGGATAGCGAAACTAGTGGGCGAGAAGACCTTTGGCTTCGCGCTCGGCACAGACTGCATCTCGACTAGCGACGGCACGAGGGTGATTCTATCAACCTGCGAGTATGAGGGACCCTTTGGCCAAAAACTCCACAAAGTAGGTCTCACGCCGGACATCATAGTGCCGATGGATAGGAGCTCTTCCGAGGACACTCAGCTGGAGAAGGCCAGAGAAACCGTCCTGAACTGGACCCCAATCCCCAAGACGCCACCGGCCGCAAAGAAGCCCGCGGCGTAGCCCCTGGTGGATCGAGCGTTCCTGAGCCATCGCCGCTGCCCACCCCCCATGACAACATCCAAGCGCTGGGCGGGAGCTGGGTCGATGCGCTTCGGCCCCGTTTGGCCCGGTTAGCGCCGCTAGCTCCGATCGCCTGCGGGCTTTCGGCAGTTTTCCTCGATGTGTCCGAGCAAGCGGTTTATGACCTGCTCGATCGTGAGGTCGGTCGTGTCGATTTCAATGGCGTCCTCGGCCTTGACAAGCGGAGAGTGTTCCCGCGTCATGTCGTTGAGATCCCGACTATGGAGCTCCTGCTGGACTTCAGGTAGCGATCTGTGGATGCCCAGGCGCTCGTAGTCCTTGAGCCTGCGCCTCGCCCTTTCCCCGAGCGAGGCAGTGATGAAGAACTTGCACTCGGCATCCTTAAGGACAACGGTGCCGATGTCCCGGCCCTCGAGCACAACGCCGCCGGCCCTCGCCATCGCTTGCTGACGGGCGACGAGCTCCCTGCGAACGGGTAATAGGCTGGAGACGCTTGATGCCGCCTGGGCAACGTCTGGCTCAGCGATCCGCTCCGTAATGTCCCGGCCGTTCAGAATGGTGCGTTGATTGGACGCGGGCCCTGCGAAATCGATTGCGACCTGTCGCAGTATTGATTTCACGCCCTGTTCATCCAGAGGGTCAATATCGTTCTCCAGCGCCATAAGTCCGACCGCGCGGTACATTGCGCCGGTATTGATGAGTTTGTATCCGAGCTGCTCAGCTAGTATCTTGGCCACGGTGCTCTTACCGCTTGCGCATGGCCCATCGATCGCGATCTTCAAACGTTTCATAACAAACCCTTTCTACGGAGACCAGCTTGGCTCGGTGCAGTTGCCGAGAATGGACACAATCCTTGTCAGTCCGCTGCCATCGCGGTTGATCAGATACAGGGCGCTGAACGAGTTGCGCTTCTTCTTGGCGCTGAAGGCTATCTTCTCTCCGTCCGGCGACCAAGCTGGAGACTCACAATCTGAAAGCCCCGCTGCAAGCGCATAGGGTCCCTCTCCGTCTGGCCCAATCAGCCGCAGCTGGAACGCATCATTCACCAGCGACACATAAGCTATAAGGCTCCCATCAGGCGACCAGGCCGGAGATTCGTTGTGCTTGCCCTCAAAGGTCAGCCTTCTCAGCCCGCTACCATCGATGCTCATGACGTATATCTGCGGTCGTCCCGTCCTGTCCGACATGAACGCAAGCGTGCGGCCGTTCGGTGCGAACGATGGCGAGGTCTCTATTGACTTCGACCACGTCAGCCTTGTCAACTTCTCCGAAACCACGTCAAGAACGTAGATGTCGGTGTTGCCCGACCTGCTGATGGCAACCGCAATGCGCTTCCCGTCGGGCGACCATACGGGTGACGCAACCGTCCCATCGCCGTCCAACATTATGTCAACCCGCCCTGACACCACGTCCAGCATCGACAGCCTCGACCCGCTATCCTCAAAACTTATGAAGGCAATCCTGTCTCCCCTGGGCGAATACGCAGGGGACAGAACGATACTACTAAGACTCGTCCATTGCCGCATATTGTGCCCGTCATAATCAGCACTATAAAGCTCCTTGTGTCCAGACCAATCCGAGACGAAGGCTATCTTGCAGTGCGCTATCCCACTCCTGCCCGAAAGCATCAGCCCCAACTCATCAATAAATCGGTGCAAGACGGCCCGCTGCTGAGCCATCGGCACTGAGAAATCTCTTGAGAAAACCTTCTTCTGGGTCTTTGCGTCTATTACTCTGCCTTTGAACGTAAATACACCACCGCTTGCGCTCGCATCCCAAACCACGAAAATATCTACCCCACGTTCTGACTTACTGGTATCTCGCCGAGAAATCCTCCCCACAAGCCGCGCCAGCCTTATTGCCTCAGCGCTGGCTTGCACAAGCCTGAAGCGGTTTGACTGCATTATGTCAAACCGCAAAACATCGCGCGTCGTCCGGAGGGCAGGTTCTGGCTCGACTTCCGGAGGCCCGGCAAGACAGACCTTGATGACCCTCGTCCCCGACTCGCTAATGGTGAGGTATATCCCTTTGCCCCGCGCTAGCGCATAACCGCTGAACAGGGCGAAGAACACAAACGCAGAAACTGACAAGCAGATCGACCAACCGTCAGGGCGCCTCGACAAAAACCGCCTCACGAAGAGCAAGCATCACATCCGGTTACTTGTGGTATTCGAAAGTAACAAATAATGCGCCTAATGTCTCCTCTTTGTAACCATCCGGCAAGGGCGGAAATGGCGCCGCGGCCTCGACGGCCCTGAGAACAGACCGATCAAATACAGGGCTTTGCGAGCAACGCTCAATCCTCACCCGGCCAATGCCCCCGTTGCGGTGAATATAAAACGCCACCCTTGCTCGCAGCGATCTCTTGCCCGCAATCGCGTCTGACGGATACAGCCACGCCTCGGCAAGCTTGCTCTTGACCACATTCAAATAGTAGGGATACCCGAAACGTTGGCCATCCACAGACATCGGCGTGGATACCCTCGCAGCTTTGTGTCTTATGGGATGAGGTTTAGGCCGGGCCTTCTGCAACTCACTCTTGGCGCTCGACTTGACTTTTGCCGCGTGCTTAGATTCGGCCGGCTTGGGGGCCTGGAGCCTATCAGGCTCCGACGCCCTGGGGAGCATCTCCGCAGGGCTCGCCTCATTTGGCTGATGGACGACGGCGGCAGCCAGACGCACCCTGAGCTCTGACGGCACGGGTGCGCGCTGATGCCGGCTGAGCGTGGCTGACAGAAGGAGTGAGGCAGCGGTCAAATGCACCACCAAAGACAGGACTACAAATGATGCCCCAGGCTTGTTCGGACGCATCTTAGTAACTGGCTTTGAAGAGCTCATCGGTGGAATGGCGCCTCGCTCACTCCAGCAACTCGTATTTCCTTAACACATCGCATACTATCCCCTCTATCTTAGCCACGCGGAAGGGCTTTTCCAGAAAACCATCTACACCATCATAAAGAAGCTCTTCCTCCGTGCTCTCGGAACCATACCCCGTTATCGCAATCACCGGCACATCTGGCCGATTCTCCTTGATCCGTTTCATCAACTCAATGCCATCCATTCGCGGCATCTTAATGTCGGTAATGACCATCTGGAAATTGCCTTCATCGAACTTCTCGATTGCCTCCAGGCCGTCGTGCGCCATCTCGCTGCCAAAGCCGAGCCCGTTAACAATGTCCGCCAAAAGCTCCACGAGGCAGTCCTGATCGTCAACCACAAGGACATTTATGCTCGACGCCGCATTTGCCATCAAAGTTCCGCTCACTCTCGCAACTCCCAACCTCACTCAATAAGAGAACTCAGCTATTGATCTATATCGTTACCTCTGCAAGAATGCTTAAGGAACACACAAACTAGAAAGATTGGAGGCACCATGACTGAATGCATCTTTTGTAAGATAGCCCGCGCGGAGATGAAAGCCCAAGTCATCTACAGCGACGAAGACGTTGTCGCGTTCCGCGATATCAACCCTCAGGCCCCGACGCACGTACTTGTCATCCCGCGAAAACACATCCCAAGCATCGCCGACTGTGCGCCGGATGACCTCCCACTGTTGGCCAAAGTCCTCCAGACGGGGGCCAAGATCGCCGAGATGGAATCAATCCGAGAAAGCGGCTACCGACTCGTCCTAAACGCCGGCCCCGACGCAGGACAGGCCGTCAATCATCTGCATGTCCATGTGCTCGGCGGTCGAAAGATGACATGGCCTCCCGGCTGAGGTCCGCCAGAGGGAGAGAGCGGGTCGTCTCGAGCCAGTAGTGCCGAATGTCGCCAGCACCGCGTTTATCAGGCCTACTTCACCACATCTGATGCGAATAGAAACCGACAGCCCCGCTCTCTCAAAACCGGCAGCTCCTCCTCGAGGACGGCGACCGTCGGCCGCCTGAGATGACAGATGCCGATCGCGGGGCGATTGAGCCTTATTGAGAGTGCGAGCAACCTCTTAAGCGCCGCCTTGATTGCCTGCCGGTCGTTCTCGTTGTCAATGAACACATCCCGACAGGACGCCTTCAGGGCCACGCTCTTGGCCACGGAATAGGCCACGGTCTCAGCGCTCGTTCTGCTATCGATGAAGTAAAGATCGCGCTTTTTCAGTTCATCCATCAAGAAACGCATTACTACCGGGTCAGCACAGGCTTTTGACCCCTCGTGGTTGTTGACTCCCTTGACGTAGGGAACATTCGCCAAGGCCATGCCTATTAAATTTGCCACCTCACGCTCGCCCTGTCCGCACTTTATCTCGATCTCCGGGATATGAGGGTCCAGACGTTCAACTGGCTCCAGCGGAAGATGCAGCATCACCTCGTCTCCGGCCGCATTGGCAGCTCGCGCCGTCTCGCCGGCGAACGGAGTCATCGGCATTATCGACAGCGTGAGCGGGCAATCTAACTGAACGAGCCGCTTGGCAAGCGCGAGGTTGTACCCGCAGTCGTCAACTATAATGGCCACCTCAGCAGTCCCGCTGGTGACCGTGGCCCGGCTGCCGACCGGCTGAACCTTTGGCGGTGCGCTGATGGGCGGACCGGCTCTCGCTGGGCCAGCGCCTGCCCCGGACATCGGTTGCGTGAAGAGAAGGCATTGACGCTTCACCCGACCGAAGCCCAGGTCAATGGCAAGCACCCTCTTCTGCCCGTGGACGCTCTCGTCAAACGCGACCACGTTCGCACCAACCCCGGACGCCTTCTTGGCAAGCGCCGCACGGAGCAAGTCAAGCCTTGCCGAAGGAGGCGCATCGAACTCGCGATACTCATACTCGTCTGCCGTCCCGGCCGCCACGCTCTTCTCGAAGGCCATGTCGCTCTTGTGAATGCCCGATTCTAGCAGCGCCTCGTTGACCGCTTTTCGGAGCGACTCAGATTCGAGTTCCCGCTTGCCGGGGGAGAACAGACCCTTGTTCTGCGCCCAAGTGTAGAGCTCCATCCCCACCGACGAACGACCATACCTCGCCTGTAGGAAATCAAGCACGAAGACCGCGACAGAGAACGCAAACAGACCTGCCAGTATGAAGGTGAACGGCGAGATGAACTTGCCTCTTCGCCTCGCTCGCGGCGTTCCTGAGGGCCGCCCCGGCTCAGATTTGCCTGCAACCTTCGCTTTTCTGCGCTTCGCGGGACCCGCAGGCTTTCCGCCTTTGCTGCTGGCCGATGATGGCCTCGCCTTCTTGGCCCCCGCACGAGGCTCTCCTCTGGGCAAGCGCGCTGTCATGCCGAAACGGACTCCCTATCCTCTTTGTGCCTCTTCAACGTTCAAACACTTCGCATTATACGAAAGCCACCGCACGGAAAGAAACAATACCATGTCCGCGTACGGGACGTGGCTGACTCGCACGAGGCAACAGTCAATCCTCCGCCCGCCCAAAGCCGCCTTCTCCGCGTCTGCATTCGCAGAACATCTCCAGGCCTTATGGCAATGTCGCGTCTCGATGGCAACGCTTTAGACTTCCCCTCTCGAATCAGTATGCTCATCCTCCCATCGCCCGGCTCACCCCCATACAAGGCAACCCTATGACGCTCTGAGACGACCGAGTCGCAGCAGTCGCAGAGCGATCCCATCTCACGGACGGTCCCATCTCCTCCGCAGCGGCGGAGGCCAGCTCCAGCGAAACCTCCAACGTGATTGCGCCCATCTTCGTGCTCATCGGATTGTGATAGTATCTCGCTTGAGTTCTTCAGTCCATAGGACTGATACTCCCCAATAATCAGATTGACGCACATGGTTCTAGCCCTTTGGAGTGCGGCGGCTTGACGCCGCCATTTCTCGCCGCGGCTCAACGCGACATCGATCCTATGTCATTCATCGCTCTAGCAATCGCCTTTC
>QMNL01000057.1 GCA_003647755.1 Candidatus Coatesiibacteriota bacterium | reverse complement strand
TCGCATCTCCGGTGAACGCGCCCAACGACCATGTGTTCATACAGTTCGACTCTCCGATGGATGTATCCACGTTGAACGCGGAGACGGTCCCCATTCTTGACGGCCAGTCCAACAGCGTGGGTGGGCGTTACGAATACGACGAGGCCTTGCAGCGTCTAGAGTTCGTCCCGGACAACCCATTTGTGGCCAGCGTGACGATTCAGGTGCTCGCTGGCGTTGCAGACGTCTACGGCAATCACCTGCAGGATCCGATAGTTCGCTGGAACATGATAGATGAGGATGTGGACAACAGCCCCCCGATGATGCCAGGGAACCTCTCATTGCAGGCCGAAGAGACCATAATTGCCACTTGGGAAGCCGTTCCGTTTGGTGATGCTCTCGGCTACTACCTCTATTCGGGGCCTTGGACGCCCGGCATGACCGAGGCGCAGTGGTTCGCGGGCGCCGCGAAAACCGACGTGGGCAACGTCCTTGAGGCCAGCATTCTAGTTGCGCAGAAGGAGCTGCCGTATCGAGTCGGGGTCTCCGCCTATGACACAGCCAGAAACGAAGGCCAGATTTCCTTCAAGGAGGCAGTCGTCCATCGGGGCTCTGTTTTGCTCGTCGTGGAATCGCCGACACCATCGGTCAGTCAGGATCAGGGCGAGGATGAGCTCCGCGGCTGCCTGGAATCGGGAGCGTTGGACTACAACGTCTGGCTGGAGTGGGAGCGCGGAGGGCTGCCTGATGCAGCTTACATGAACGACTTCGACGCGGTCTTCTGGAGCATGGGAAGGCGCTTTGCCAACGAGAGCGTTTACGGCGTATTTGACCTGTTGCAGCCATTCCTATTCTCTGGTGGCTCGCTTTTTTACGAGGCTCCTTTGCTGCTGGGATGCTCTTACCTTCTTGACAGCCCGTATCCTAGTTGGCTGCATGTTAGCTATGGAGAGTATCCGACCGACTACGACGCACCGGTTGTTGTCGGGACGGCGGGGGATCCGGTCGGAGACAGTGTGGAGCTGACATACGTTGCCAGCGGGGGCAAGGGCAAGGATTACTTCGAGCCGCAGGAGGGCGCGGTCGGCTTTCTGACCGTCAAGGACAAGGAGGACGAGGTCTGCGGCCTGCACTACGCGGACACGGGCGACTACGGCTATCGGCTGATCTTCTCCACGTCGATTCTCTCCCTCGTCTATAACACGGACGACAGGGATAAGCTGATGGCGCGGGCGCTCTGCTGGCTTCAGGGCAAGGAGATCGACTTCAGGATCGCGAGCAACACGCGGGTGCTTGAGCCGTTCAGCGTGCTTGCGCTCTTCGTCTCGGCCAACACTCTGGCCGGCGTTCAGGCCGACGTGGACGCCTATCTGGCGGTGCTCTTCGAGCTTGCGGACGGCGCCTCGGGCCTTCTCTTCTACGACGGGGCGGGCTTTGTCTCGGAGATGACGCCGTTCGTATCGGGCGTGCACCTCGAATCGGGCATGTTCCTGCCTCGGACGAAGGTCTTTGAATACCTCGTTCGGGACGGCCTGCCGAGCGGCAAGTACACGTTCCTCGTGGCGCTGACTCAGGCTGGCACGCATGACTTCCTCACCGACCCTCAAAGCACCGTAGTCTTTATGAAGTAACGTCTGCAACTACGGCCGTCCGTGTTGGTGAACGAGCAAGGCAATATGTGACCCCACTAATTAGATTAGTGGCAAGGCAGATGGTGGGATGAACAGGCTTTGCCGCTGCGCAGAGGCTATGAGTTCGGTAGGCATCGGTCTGTAAGTTACACCCGTTGGGTGACTTTAGGGTCCCCGCACGCGTCATCCGATTATTGGGTCTGCGTAAGTGTCCTTTGCTGAAGCGTGCGATGATTGTATTATGGGCGAGGTCATAAGGCCGATCAGTTTCGGCGGTAGGTATGTTACAGCATTGATGCAGGAGGAAAGCCGGGATGGGAAAGGTACAGATCGCACCGACGACGATGGGGCTGCCGATGAGCTGCGTTGTCGTGTCGTCCTATGATGTCAAGCGTGGGGCCAACATGATCGCGCTTGCTTACTGCGCGATGGTGAACTTCAAGCCGCCCATGGTGGCCGTCTCTATAAGGCCATCGCGGTATTCGTATCCGTTAGTGAAAGAGGCAAAGGATTTCGTGGTGAACGTCCCTCTAGCGGAGCAGGCGAGGCTGGTTGACCTTGCAGGAATCGTGTCGGGCAGAAGCGTTGACAAGTTTGATCTTGCCAAGCTGAGCAAGGAGGCAGCAGCAAGGGTCAAGGCGCCGCTGATCGCCGAGTTTCCCATTAACATGGAGTGTAAGGTTCTGGACACGGTTGAGTTGCCCACACACAACCTGATCATCGGAGAGGTTGTTGCGCTGCATGCAGAGGAGTCGCTAGTTGACGAGAAGGGAAACCTTAGCTCTGAAAGTGCCCCTTTCCTAATGTATTTCAATGGGGCCTACTTCGCTATTGGCGAAAAGGTCGGGAATCGGGGCTTCTCAAAAAATCCTAACGACAAGGCCAGCTGATCGCGGGCCGTTTTGAGGATGGGGACGGTGAAAGACATCTCGGACTTCAGGAGCGACACGGTTACAAAGCCAACCCCGAAAATGCGCCAGGCGATGGCGTCGGCCGTCGTGGGCGATGACGTCCTTGGGGACGATCCGACGGTTCAGGCGCTCGAGGCGAAGGCGGCTGAGATGCTTGGGCTGGAGGCGGCGCTTTTTGTGCCCTCCGGCACGATGGGCAACGAGATCGCTGTGAACGTTTGGACGAACCCCGGCGACGAGATAATCCTGGAGAGCAGGTCTCACATCTATCTGTATGAGGCGGGCGGCCCGGCGCGCATCTCCGGCGTTCAAGTTTGCCCCATCGAGACTACGGACGGCGCCATGCCCATTGAGGCTGTGCGCGCCTCGATCAGGGATTCCTCCGATCCGCACTGCCCAACGACCTCGCTCATCTGCGTCGAGAACACTCACAACATGCACGGCGGGCGCGTGCTGCCGATAGATTACCTGCGCAGCCTGAGGGAGTTATCGCTTAAGCAACAGATTCCCATCCACCTCGATGGGGCGAGGCTCTTCAACGCTGTCCACGCCTCTGGCATCTCAGCGAGAGAATACGCCGCCCTCGCAGACAGCGTGATGTTCTGCCTGTCGAAAGGGCTGGGAGCGCCGATTGGCTCGATGCTGGTGGGCAGCGCTGAGTTCATCGAAAGGGCAAGGCGCGTGCGGAAGGTTCTCGGCGGCGGGATGCGCCAGGTGGGCGTCATCGCAGCGCCGGCAATCATCGCGCTGGAGGAGATGGTTGACCGGCTCCACATCGACAACGAAAACGCCAAGAGGCTGGCGCTCGGCATCGCGGGTCTGCCGGGTGTAGTTCTGGACCCCGACACGGTCGATACGAACATCGTCCTAGTGAGGCTCGTCCCGCCCGCGCCGTCCGCGGAAGAGCTATTTCGGCAGCTTGCAGACCGAGGCGTTCTCTCCATCCCGCTCGGGCCAGACCTCATTCGTTTCGTAACGCATAAGGATGTTGACGAGACTGATGTCGAGCGTCTCACAAGTGCGTTTCGGCAAGTGCTGACTGGGTAGGCGACGGGACCTACCGATCTGCTAGGCTCTTTGACGCTGTTTTCTACTCATCAACGAAGTATAAAGCGCATCGGTGCGCTCACACATCTGCTCGATGCCAAAAAGCGACGCGCGCTCTGCAGCGGCCTTTGAAACGCTCCGATACAGCGCGCGGTCAGTGAGCAGAGCGAGCACCCGCCGCGCAAGGAGGTCCGGGCGACGCCTGGGCACTATGAATCCCGATGTGCGATCGACGATCGCCTCAGCGTTGCCGCCCACGTCGGTGGCAACAACCGGCACGCCAGCCGCCATTGCCTCGAGCAGTGAGTTGGAGAAGCCTTCCTTGTCTGAACACATCACGATAACATCAGTCAGGGCGAGTAGATTTGGCACGTCTTCCCGATGACCGGCGAAGACCGTCCGCTCCGATAGACCCAGCTGAGATGCCATTTGCTCGAGCTGCTCTCTCAGCTTGCCCTTACCGACGATGAGAAACTTGACGTTCGGAAGCACTTTTAGCACCTGCACTGCCATCGCAAGGAAATCGACGTGCCGCTTCTGCTCGACCAGCCTGGCGAAAACCGAAACCACCCTCTCCTCATCCGCTATCCCAAGCTCACGCGCAAGGCCAGGGTCTCGCCCAACGCCCCGAAATCGGTCAAGGTCGATGCCGTTGTATATGGTAACCACCTTGCCGGGGTCAACATGGGTCCTGTCGATGTAGTTCCGCCTGACGGCCTCGGAGACGGCGACCACCTTGTCCTTGAACGGGATGAGCATTCGGTCTGTCCAAAGCTGCCTCATGCTGTCCCACTCGTTGACGTTGTGGACATTTGAGATGACGACCCTCACGCGCGCTAACCTGGCCGCTACTGTCCCCGAAGTGTTGCTGCGGTACATGTGCGTGTGGACGATGTCAGCTCGTTGGGAGCTCAAGCCGCGGGCCAGCTCCCACAGACTTCGCGGTGAGAACCGTGACCGAAACGGGATGACCGAGACTTGCACCCCCTCGCGCTCGAACATCGGCGCCATCTGGCCTGCCTCGCGAATGCAGATTATCGAGACGTCCCAGCCGATGTCCCGAAGCCGCGGCAGCAACGAGAGAAGACGCTGTTCCACGCCTCCAAACGGCAGATCAGAGACAATCCGAACGACGCGGCCCTTCACGCTGGGCATGCCCTAATCTCTGCCACGTTCCATCATCTCCTGATAGATGGCCAGCGTCTCATTGACCAGATTACGTGGCGTGAATCTGCCGATGACCGCTGCCCTCGCGGCCCTTCCCATCCGCGCCCGCCCAGTCTCGTCTCTTAAAAGCCGCGTAATGGCATCGGCAAGAGCTTGAGCATCCTGTGGCGGGACGATCAGACCCGTAACGCCATCCTCGATTATCTCCGCCGCACCGCCGATATTCGTCGCAACCACCGGCACCCGCATCGCCATCGCCTCCTTTATCGAGGCAGACGAAGCATCGCAGTCAATTGAAGGCAGAACCGCAACGTCGGCCGCTGCAAAAACCGGCACGACATCATCGCAGAAGCCCAAGAAACGCACGTTGCCGGACAGACCCAGATCCTTCACCTGTGATCGCAACACGCCCTCCTGGTTGCCCTCGCCAGCAACGAGAAGAACAATATCCGCAAACTTCTCCTTCACTGACGCCATCGCCTCGAGCAGAAACCTGTGCCCCTTCTCCCGTGCAAGCCTTGCCGCCACTGCAACTACTGGGCCTTCGGAACTCAGGCCAAGCGTCTCTCTCGCCTTCGCCTTGCCAACCTTGTCAGGCTCGAAACGCTCAACCTCTATGCAACTGTGCACTGTTGAGACCTGCTCGGGCAGAATCACGCCGCCCTCGATGAACCTGGCGTAACGCTCCCTGACGCTGTCGCTCACGATGATCAGGTGGTCTATGAACCACCTGTAAAGGAACCTGTTCAGGAGACTATATGCGACCGGGAAAGTGTTGTGCCTCGTCCGCACGACCGCCGGCCGGACGGCATTCGAAACGCAAAATGCGGCAACTGCGCCTGACCACGTGTCCTGCGAGCCGTGTGTGTGCAAGATGTCGGGCTGGTTCGTCAGAATGAACCTCCTGAGCGAACGAACGTCATGCAGGAAATCCACAGGACGAAAGCCCTTCGAGAAACGGACATTATCCAGCGTGCGTATCCCTGCCTCGGCGCATTTCCGAACCAGCACGCTCCCCCTCGGTGCAGCGACGGTTACGTCCACACCCTTCTCCTTCAGCCCCCTGCACAACACAAACACCCGTGCAGCCTGCCCGCCCCAGCCCAGGTGAAAATTGGTGTGCAGCACACGAATCGGGGCGCCGAGGTCACCCTGGCGTCCCACCTGCCTATCGCTAATGCCTGCCCGTGTCAGCAGCTTACCCCGCAAGATACAACGGGCTAGAACTGCGTCTTACCAGAGAAATTGAACCCTCTGATAAGAACGCCGGGGACTCTTACTCCGGCCCAGTCTCCCGTGAAAACGGTCTCCTTGGTCAGCCCGTCAAGACTGTTGAAAGCGTCGATCATGCTCATCGTGAATCTCAGGTTTTTCACGGCTCTTGTCATCTTGCCGTCCTCGATCAGGAAGGTCCCGTCCCGCGTCATACCAGTGAACACAGCGTTTTTCAGGTCAATGAATGGATTGATGTAATGGAACCTAGTAACATAAAGCCCCCTACTCACCTTCGAGACAAGACCGTCCAAAGACTCCGTCCCAGGCTTCATAAACACGTTGATCGGCACTGGCCCAAAAGTGTTCCCCGGAGGGAGAGCGTGTCCTGTTGATTCCCTGCCCTCCCTGCGCGCCGTCGCCGTGTCATAGACTACGTTCTTGGCGACGCCGTTCTCAATCAGAACGACCTTCTGCTTTGGCACACCCTCGAAATCAAACGGCAGCGGCATGCCTGATGGGTCAAGGCCATCGTCCCAGACCGTCAGCGAGTCGCTGAACATCTTCTGGCCCATCTTCTCACTCATGAAGCTCCTGCCCTCCTGCTTGGCAAGAGCACCAAACTCAAGCGCACAGAGAATTGAGATCAGGTTGCCGACAGCGTAGGGATGCAGAACAACATCGTACTTGCCCGGTTCAATCTCCACCTGATTGACGTTGCGCAGGCAAGTATCCGCCGCCTCCTCGGCCATTCTCCTGACATCTATCTCCGCAACGTGGTTGGCGCTGGCCGAGGCGTACCCGGACTGACCATCCTTCATGACAACTGTCGTAACCTCCGCCCCGGTGCTCGGAAAGTACGCCGCCACGCCCTTGGAATTGGCAATCGCTATCTCGCCTGATTCGGTCTTGAAGGACCCGGAAGCGATGATCGAGGCCTTCGTGCAGATGTCAACAATGGTTTTGACGGCCTCTGCCCGCTGGGATGGCGAATAGGCGGCCGTGGCCTCACAGAAGGCATCGACCTCTTGATACGGCGCCGGTCCCGGCAGGCCCATGTAGTTGGGATTCTCCTGCTGGAACTCGGCTATGGTCGAGGCTGTCTTGACCAGATTCCTCAGGCTCTCATCGTCATGGATGCGGTCGGTCGAGGCGACTCCAACTCGCTTTCCCTTGACGACCCTGATGCTTATGTCGGAGGTCAAGGTCGATACGTTCTGGTGAATAATGGAATTGGCAAACCGTGTCAGTGCGCGCTGCCTGCTTGTAAGCATAACATCGGTCTCGTCCCCATCGGACATGCCAACAACCTTCTCAAGTATCTCAAAAGCTCTTTCCTTCCCAATCATTTGCTAACACCTACCTTTACATCTCTAAACCTTGCGGGAGCCGTCCCGTGCGCTACGTGCGCCACCTGGCTGGGCTCGCCCTTACCGCAATTAGGTGTTCCCCAAACTGTCCAATACTTTTTGTTGCATATCGCATCGCACGAGTTCCAGAACTCGGGAGTGATGCCAGTATAGGTCGGCTTCTTGATCATGTCCCCCAGCTGGCCGTTCTTGATCTCCCAACCTATCTCGCAGCCAAACTGGAAGTTCAGCCGCTTGTCATCAATGCTCCAACTCCTGTTCGTCTCAACGTATATTCCATCGGCAGTGTCCTTGATGAGGTCATCAAACTCCCACTCGCCAGGCTCCAGGTTCACGTTCACCATCCTGATCAGCGGGATGTTCGACCAGCCATCCGCACGGCAAGCCCCGTTGCTCCTCTGGCCAAGCTTCACCGCCGTCTCTCGCGATGTCAGGTACCCAACGAAAAGACCATCCTTGATTATCGGTGACCGCTGCGCCTTGACGCCCTCATCGTCATAGCCAAATGTCCCCAAACCGCCCGGCGTGGTCGCATCTGCATAGATATTCACGATCTTCGACCCGTATTGCAGCTTGTTAAGCTTATCGGGCGTCATGAAGCTCGTGCCCGCATAGCTCGCCTCCATTCCAAACACCCGGTCCAACTCTACCGGATGACCGCACGATTCGTGCACCTGAAGCCCAAGCTGAGACCCGCCGATGATCAGCGTGGTTATCTTCGAAGGGCATTCTTTCGCTGAAAGAAGCGCAACCGCCTCCTTCGCAACACGAGGCGCGTGGCTTACAAGATCGAGGCCCTCCACGAACTCATATCCGGCGGTGCCGTAATTGCCCCGGAAACTGTTGGGATAGGAGCGAATCAGCATCTGGTTACCCTCGATCGCCGTCGCAGCTATCCCTCCACCGCTCTCGTAAATGGTCT
>QMNL01000056.1 GCA_003647755.1 Candidatus Coatesiibacteriota bacterium | reverse complement strand
GCGGTGGCTTGACACCGCCCTCCAATAGACAGCTTCATCTCTTTCCGTAAGCCGATCGCTGCACCGATGATTGACATAGGACCGATGTCGCGTCAAGCCGCGACGAGAAAAAGCGGCGTCGAGCCACCGCACTCCAAAGCGCTAGAACCATCCGCGTCAATCTGATTATTGCGGCGCACTTCTGCCGAATCACACACATTGCGGGCTGTGGCGCATCATGGGGGAGGCCGGCCCTGGCCATTCAAATGTCATCTGTCCTGGCTGTTGGGAGAAGCAAGCAGGTCTCCCTCAAAAAACGTGGAATTGACATTAGTGTCGAGGTTAGTTATCTTTTTACCAAGAATATGGGGCTTGATATCTCAGCGTTTACACTGCAGAATGCACAACGAGGGGCTGTTTGTACCTTAACGGTAGTGCGGCCACGGGTGGGTGCGGGCGAGATAGTCTCGTTGAGCGTTCTGGAGGTTTGGCGATGATTGGCAAGTGGGTAGGCTCTTATGAGGTCAAGGGCCTGATTGGTGAGGGGTCTAGCTCGATAGTTTATCGCGCTGTTCAGCCCAGCCTAGGCCGACCCGTGGCGATCAAGAAGCTGAAGCTCCTTCAGGCATCCGATCCTTCCGTGCGGGAGCGTTTTCGTGAAGAGGCGCTTGCGCAGTCGAAGCTGAGTCATCCCCATATAGTCGTGCTTTACGATTTCGTAAGGCAGTATGACAGCTACTTCATAATAATGGAGATGCTGAAGAACTGGACGCTTCGGGAAGTGATCGCGGAGGGTGGCCGGGTCGCTTCGGACAAGTTGATACCGATGTTTTGTCAGGTCTTGGACGCGATAGGGGTCGGGCACCGATTGGGGGTCTTGCACGGGGACATAAGGCCGGCGAATGTTTTCGTGTGCGAGGACGGCTCTCTGAAGGTGGCGGACTTCGGCATTTCGCGAATAATCGGTGTGAGTGCGCTGCTTAGTGGGAGTTCCGTCTTGGGGCGGGTCAAGTATCTGTCTCCGGAGGAGATCAAGCGTCAGGCGCAGGATGAGCGTTCGGACATATACTCCCTTGGGGCACTGCTATTCGAGATGGCAACGGGTCGGCCTCCGTTTTCAGGCACGAGCGCTTTCGAGATAATGGAACGCCACGTGAAGGATGCAGTGCCGTCGCCTCGTAGCATTGTCAGTCAGGTGCCTCAGGTGATCGAGGATGCGGTCCTGCGGGCGCTGGAGAAATCTCCTGATAAGCGGTTTCAGACTGCCAAGGAGTTCGAGGCGTTCATAACTGGCGACACGAGATATATGGAGATCACAAGGCTGAACAAGCGGGCCTTTGGACTCTACAATCAAAAACAATACCGTTCAGCAATAGCGATTTGGCAGGAGGTCTTGAAACTTGACCCCGACAACGCCAAAGCAAAGGGAGGGATAACACGGGCTCATACCCATCTTGGTGAACCTGAGGGGCAGGGGCTCTTCGAGACAGCGCTCGAGGCGCCGAGGACCAAGCCCTCCCGCGAAGGTGCGCGCCCAAAGGCCTCGAGAATGACTGGCCGCAAGCGGACGCTCAGGGCAGCTATCTTGGTCCTTGCTCGTGCCATACGGTCTCCACGGTCGCTTCAACGAGAGCCGCTCTTGATGTTTCTTCTGCTGTTGATGCTCGGTGTGGTTTTCCTCTCAGGCTACCTGATCTTATCCCTGAGTAGCACTGAGACTGCGGAGGGGATCAGGCTCGCGGTCTCCAAACAGGAGGAGCTGCCGAGGCCCAGGATCAGTGTTCCCTCGCCCGGTCTAGAGCATAGGGACGTTTATTCCGACAGGCAGGCATTGGCGCAAGATCTGGCAGCCGAGGGGAAGGCGCTGTTCGACAAAGGAAAGTGGCGGAGGGCATTAGTGAGCTTTGAGAAGGCGAGCAAGCTCGCGGAGGGGACGATCCCCGGCCTGGCGGAGAATTACGCCGCTTGCTGCATCCAACTGGGAAAGAACAGGATGCGGGAAGACCCAGACACCGCGCTTGAGTTCTTCCGCAAGGCCATTCGCATAAACCCCAATTCGTTTGAGGGATACCTGCAGGCTGGTCGGATTAGTTCCAGGAAGCATGAGTATCAACGAGCCATCTCCGACTACAAAAAAGCCCTCTCGATCAATCCAGACCTTCCGCTCGCCCATTTCAATCTGGGGCACGCATATCTCTCGATGAAGCAGTATTCGAAGGCACTGCCAGAGTTCAACGCTGTGATAAGCAGTGGGTCATCTCTGGTGTGCGACGCGTATGTCAATCTGGGTGTAACCTACTACAGGATGAGACGCCTGAAGCAAGCGCTTAAGGTCTTTTCTGAGGGTCTGAGGGTCTGCCCCAAGAGCAAGAACCTGAAGCGAAAGCGGGACATGGTCCTAAGGCGGCTGAGGAATGTTTCGAGAAGACGGAAGCGATAGTTCGGGGAACATCTGCGACGGCCTAAAGGCGTTGTGCGTCGTCCGCGGCCTCAGCTTGCTTGCACTCTGCGCATTGCTGATCGGCTGCGGCGTATCATCATACCACCGGGTCCGCTCTGACCCTGGCATGTTCGTTCGTCGGACATACGTGAACCAGACCTATGGCTTCCGCTTTGTCGTTCCCATGGGATGGGCCGCCCAGAACGCCCCCTGGTATGCGCATGGAACGCTGGTCACTTTCCAGGCCAAGGACAACGCAACTTCCGGCAAGATCGTGGTCTTCAGTTTCAATCCCAAACGCCATTTGACCAAGCAAGAGAAGAGAGATAGGATGATCGCCTCGCTAACGCGTCAGGTCTATCCCATGCACCGGGTAGGAAGCCGTAGGTTGATAATGCCCTGGGGCGAGGTGCTTGAGCTCGTCTACGACCAGCAGGTCGAATCCAGGCATTTCATCTGCAGGATTTGGTTGGTGACCAACAAGTCCTTGGGCTATGCGATTGTCTGCCGGACCTCGAGTGTGCTTTACGTGCTTATGAAGGATGAGATCAACAGGCTGTTTGGCAGCTTCAGGTTGTTTGCGGCCGGGACCGGCGGGGCGGAGGTGAAGGTCGCAGGTGGGTTGAGCAAGAAGGATTTACGGGACTCGATTGCCTCGCTTAAGAAGCGCTACGCCTTGGCGGTCAGGCGTGTGCTGGATGCTTCGACGGGTGATGGGGACAAGCAGGCCATCGAGGGTCTGAGCCGCGACCTCGCAGTCTGGGAGCGGGGCATCACAAAGGCCAAGCAATTGCTGGAAAGGGGGGAGCTCGAGAAGTGCGCAGCGCTCCAGAATCAGCTTGCCAAGCAGCTGACAGCAATAAGCAGGGCCGCGCTTAAAGAGGGCTATATACTACATACGATACGCTGTAAGGGAGAGACGCTTTTTGCGATCTCCAAGTGGTTTACGGGTGATCCAAGAAACTGGCGGAAGATAAGGGATTTTAACGATCATCTCGATCCAAACGCGTTGAGGATAGGGACAAGGGTGAAGATTCCACTTTATCTTAAGCTTAAGACGCGTGATCCTATGAAGTGCGGTGGGCGAGTGAAGCCTCGCCCTAAACGGAAGCACAAAAGCAGTAAGAGAAGGGAGGAGATGGAACCAGTCGGGCCCAAGTAAGTTCTATTATTGTATTAGGCGTCAGACTGTGGGTGTAGGGTCCAGGGCTAGAAATCATTCGGACACAGACGGTCTGGCTGGGAGATGAAGCGGTGATTGCCGCGCTTGCGCATTGGTATATTCAATCTTTATCTGTTGCACTTCTGAGCCGGTCCACAGCCAAGACACGACTGGGTGAACCTTTTAGTGTACATCAAGGTAGTGCCACGTAGGTGTTGCAGCCTTGACATCTTGGTGAGTGGCCTGAGCGGAGAGGATGTATTATTTTATGGAGGTTTGTAGATGAAATACGTAACCAAGATAGTGTATCTGGCCCTTTGTGTTGCGGCCGGGTATGTCTTGGGAATACAGCTTGCAGGGGCTTTTCCCGGTTATAGGTTTTGGGGTTACGCAGTAGGACTCGCCATTGGCCTAATCGTTTGGCAGCTTTGCATGACAGTCGAGCGGCTTGCGGAGAGGAACCCGTTGAGGACGATTTTGGGTGGGACAATTGGGCTGTTTCTGGCGCTTCTGGTTGCCTGGTGGTCTTATAAGTTAATAGGCGAGCTCGCCGGCCCTGACACGTTGCCCGGTTCGTTCAAATTCCTTCTCGCAATGGGTGTTTTGTATCTCGGCGTCAGGATCGGAGCGCTTAAGTTCAGGGAGCTGACTGTCGGAAGCATCAAGTCCTTCTTTCAGGCCAAAGCGGCCGACGAGGGGAACAAGATTCTGGACACGAGCGTGATCATCGACGGGCGCATCGCCGATGTGTGCGAGACGGGCTTTGTTGAGGGCAAGCTTATCGTCCCCCAGTTTGTGCTCAAGGAGCTCCAGCACATAGCCGATTCCGGCGACCCGCTGAAGCGCAACCGTGGCCGGCGCGGTCTGGACATACTGCACAAGCTCCAGAAGAAGTCCGACGTGCAGGTGGACATCGTTGACACGGATTTCCCCTCGATCAAGGAGGTTGACGCGAAGCTCGTGCAGCTGGGCAGGAGGATGAATGCGAAGCTTGTGACCAACGACTTCAACCTCAACAAGGTGGCGAGGCTCCAGGACGTGGTGGTTCTCAACGTGAATGAGCTGGCCAACGCGGTCAAGCCCGTCGTTCTGCCGGGCGAGATCATGAATGTCTCCATCGTTAAGGAGGGCAAGGAGCACAACCAAGGCGTCGCCTATCTCGACGATGGGACGATGGTCGTGGTTGAGGAAGCCAAACGCTACATGGGCAAGGTCGTTGAGGCGGAAGTTACCAGCGTGCTTCAGACAACCGCTGGCCGGATGATCTTTGCCAAGATGGGCAACCACAGCGCGCAGGATTCCTCGAGGCGCGGACGTGCGCAGCATTCGCGGAGCAGCCGAACCTAAGTGCCCAAGAGGGCGGCGCATTGTCCCGCTGTGCAGATGAGGCGTGTCAGCCAACCGTGAGCAGGCGTTGAGGAGACGGCAATCGATGTTCGTGTCAGCTGTCGTGGTCGCGGGCGGGTCAGGCATAAGAATGGGTCTGGCCGTCCCTAAGCCGTTAATCAGGATTTGCGGCGTTCCGATGCTCTTCTACTCGCTGCAGGCCCTCGAAAAGTGTGATAGCGTGTCGGAGGTCGTTCTTGTGCTTCCCGAGAAGGGCGAGCAGCAACTCGCGTCTCTGGGTGGCTCAGGACGGTTCACGAAGGTGAGAACGGTGGTTCGGGGCGGCCCTCGTCGGCAGGACTCCGTTTACAACGGCCTGCGGGCCTGTGACGAGCGTGCAGAGATCGTGGTAATACACGACGCTGCACGACCGATGCTCCAGAGCGATTGGGTAACCTCGGAGATACTATCGCTAAAAGGTTATGCGGGGGCAGTTTACGCGACGCCAATCACTGACACGCTCAAACAGAAGTCGGCCGGAAACGTCATAGAGCGCACTGTATCGAGAGAGAACCTATATGCGGTGCAGACTCCGCAAGTGTTCAGGAAAGAGTGGCTGCTTAAGGCACATAAGCAGGCAGGAGCAACGGGCTTGGCTGTTACCGACGACGCTCAGCTGGTCGAGGCGATAGGTGGCAGGATCAGGCTTTTACAGGGCAATCGCTGGAACATAAAGGTAACCTTTCAGGACGATCTCATCGTCGCAGGCGTATTGCTAGAGGCAAGGAGCAGGGAATGGTTCGCTTCGGAATAGGGTTCGACTGCCATCGTCTTGTGAAGGGGCGAAAGCTCGTGCTGGGCGGCGTCCAAATCACGCATCCCAAGGGCCTTTTGGGCCACTCTGACGGCGATTGCCTCTGCCATGCAATCGCTGACGCGCTTCTCGGGGCGGCCTGTTTGCCCGACATCGGCCAGCAGTTTCCCGACACCGATGCCCGCTACGAGGGCGCATTCAGCCTCGAGCTCTTGACGAGGGTGGGCGAGATGGTGAGGGAAGCCGGCTTTGAGCCGACGTTCATAGACTGCGTCATCGTCGCACAGGAGCCCAAACTTGCCCCGCATTACGCCTCAATGAAAGAAGCGATCGCCGGCGCTGTTCACCTCGCCCCGGCCTGCGTGAGTGTGAAGGCCTCAACCACCGAGGGACTGGGCTTCATCGGCGCTGGTGAGGGCATCGCAGCCATGGCGATTGCGACCCTGGCCGACAAGTCTGGCCGCGTTATGAGTCAGGAGATTCAGCGATCAAGCTAAGAAAGGGGTTTGGCCTACCCGGGGTATTCTGCATCGGGGCTGGAAGCATGATCAGCTCCGGCCTCTTCGTGCTGCCTGGCATAGCTTTTGGTGTCTGTGGGCCGGCAGTCATTCTGGCATACGCACTTGCGTCGATCCTCGTGATACCGTCAATGCTCTCGAAGGCGGAACTGGCCACAGCAATGCCCAAGGCCGGCGGGAGTTACTTCTTTATAGAACGGAGCTTGGGGCCGCTGGCAGGAACGCTGGCAGGTCTGTCAAACTGGCTTTCAATCGCCTTGAAGAGCGCGTTTGCGCTGCTTGGGATCGGTGCATTTGCCCCACTTGTCTATCCGGGCCTTACGTCGTTGCAGGTCAAACTGATTGCCATTGTCTTCTGCCTCATCTTCACGTTCCTAAACCTGCAGAGCATCAAGAGCGTGGCTGGAACCCAGATAGTCCTCGTCCTATCCCTTATCGGGATTCTGGTTCTTTATATCGCCAATGGAATCGGGAAGACAAATGTCGAGCATTTCGCCGATTTCATGCCCAATGGGTTTGGCCCGGTTCTCGCGACAACTGGCCTCGTTTTCGTGTCTTTTGGCGGGCTCACAAAGATCGCCAGCATCGCTGAGGAGGTGAAGAATCCGGGAAGAAACATCCCACTCGGTATGTTCATGGCCTTCCTCGTTGTAAGCGCCCTGTACGTGTCGGTTGTGTTCGTAACGGTGGGCCTGGTCGAACCGGATAAGCTGGCCGGATCCCTGACACCCATGTCGCTTGGCGCTAGCGTCTCAATGGGCCGCTTCGGAAGTGTATCGCTGGCCATTGCCGCCATCCTAGCGTTTGTTACGACCGCCAACAGCGGCATCGCAAGCGCCTCCCGATCTCCGATGGCGATGAGCCGGGATGGCCTACTGCCCGAGTTCTTTCAAAAACTCAGCCCCAAGCGAAGAATACCTTACCTATCCGTCGCCATCACAGCAGGATTCATGGTGCTGATCATTGGCTTTCTGTCGATCGAGAATCTAGTTAAAACTGCATCAACAATGATGCTAATCCTCTTCGCGCTCGTGAACGTGGCGGTCATCGTAATGCGCGAGAGCAAGGTCCAGGGCTACCGGCCGGTGTTCCGCTCGCCGTTCTACCCTTGGGCACAGATTGCCGCGATCGGGTTGTATGGATTTCTGATCATCAAGATGGGGATTCTGCCCATAGTCATCACGGCGCTGTTCAGCCTAGTGGCAACTGGCTGGTACGCCTCCTATTACAGAGTCTGTGCAAAAAGGCAGTCAGCGCTTATTCACCTCGTCGAAAGGCTCACATCAAGAGAACTAGTTGACGGCTCCCTCGAAAACGAACTGCGCATGATCATCCACGAGAGGGACGAGATCGTTGAGGACCGCTTCGACCACCTGATCAAAGAGTGCGAGATCATAGACATCGACCGGGCCGTTACCGACGAGGAGATGTTCTCACTCGTCGCCGAGGCCCTCACCCCCCGCCTGGGGCTAGACCAGGCCCAGCTAAAGGGGTTATTCCTTAAGAGAGAGAAGGAGTCCAGCACGGTCGTTGGTCATGGCATCGCCATCCCGCACATCATCGTCGATGGCGACCACCGGTTCACCATGGCGTTGGTTCGCTGCCGGCAGGGCATCAAGTTCTCTGGGGAGACCCAACACGTCCACACGGCTTTCGTCCTCGTCGGCACGAGGGACGAGCGAAACTACCATCTGCGGGCGCTGATGGCGATCTCCCAGATTGCTCAGGAGAGGGGTTTCGAGCAGAAGTGGCTAGCTGCAACGAGCGTAGAGGACATGAGGAATGTCCTGCTCCTGTCTGGGCGAAGGAGAGCAGAGAAGTAGCGATGCATCTCAGTCTCCCCAATAGTCAGATTGATGGCAAGGCAGATGGTGGGATGAACACGGCATGCCAGTGCGCAGAGGCTATGAGTTCGGCAGGCATCGGTCTGTAAGTTACACCCTTTGGGTGACTTTGGAGTGCGGCGGCTTGACGCCGCTTTCATTTGCGGTGGCTTGACACCGCGCTCCAATAGACAGCTTCATCTCTTTCCG
>QMNL01000055.1 GCA_003647755.1 Candidatus Coatesiibacteriota bacterium | reverse complement strand
GCCCCTGACCAACCATGAACGTGGCCAACAACCGGCAATAACGTGAACCTCTACCCACCAACGACAAAAATTAGAAGCAACGCGATTACCAATGAGTAAATGCCCGTCGACTCGGAGACTGCCTGGCCGATAAGCATCGTTCTGGTCAAAAGACCCGCCTCCTTCGGGGCACGGGAAATGCCCTCGCACGCCCTACCGGCAGCATAACCCTCGCCAACCCCCGGGCCTATGGCTCCAAAGCCCATTGCTATGCCCGCACCCAAAAGTGCGGCAGCCTTGATCACCGCTTCAGAAGTAATATCCATGCACTTCTCCTCTTCATTCCTAATTGCACAACTAATCACGCCACGCCCGAAAGGCCCCGGCGTGAATCCCAGACTGCACCCAATCAGACAACATATACCATCAATAAAGCTATTATCAGCGAGTATATGGCTGTTGACTGCGCAACAGCCTGACCAAGAAGCATCACCCTGGTTGTGACCGGCCCGACTCGCGGGTTAACCCGAAGTGAGGTGCACGCAGCCGCTGCCGGCACCCCTGTGCCCAGCCCAGGCCCTATGGCCCCCATCCCCATTGCTATGCCCGCTCCAAGAAAAGCCGCTATCCTGACAATGCTGTTCCCCTCGCCGGACGCGAACGTCAGAAGAAAAGCAACAACCAGCGCAAAGATCGCCGAAGTCTGCGTCACTGCCTGGCCAATCAGCATAGTGCCGATAATCTTGCTTCGCAGTTCCTCGCGCCTTGAGACCGAATCGGATGCTGCACCTCCGGGAAGGCCTCCACCGATGCCGCTTCCGAATCCGCCAAAGCCCATTGCTATGCCCGCACCCAACAGCGCCGCGGCCTTCTCAAGACCCCCTGAGAACCCCGAATAAAGCAATATGAACGCGACAACGAGAGCGAAAACGACTGGCGTCTCCGTTACCGCCTGGCCGACGAGCATGGTCCCCGTTATCTGACCACCTATACTGGGCCGTCGCGCCACACCGTCGCAGGCCCTACCAGCGCAGTAGCCATCACCAATAGCCACGCCAAATCCACAGACACCCACGGCTATCCCAGCACCCAACACCGCAGCTATGTCCAGCACAGCGTTACCACCAGTGCGCACGCCCGTGCTAATCATCAAGATCGCAATAACCAACGCGAAGATGCCTGACGTCTCCGTTATCGCCTGGCCGATGAGCATGGTCTTGACCAATTGGCCAGAGACCCTCGGCTGACGGGATATGCCCAGTGCCGTCTGTCCTGCCGCATAACCCTCGCCAATCCCCGCACCTATTGCTCCAAAGCCCATGCAGATACCTGCCGCAAGACACTTCAGAGCCTCTGCCCAATATGATTCCAAATCCTGCCCCTGATCTCTAGTCGGAACGAACCGCTACGGAAGTGTAAGTCAAATACAGCATCGTGAATACAAAGGCCTGAACTGAGCCAACAAATATCCCGAAGAACCCGTTCAGAAGCACCGGCACAACCAAATAAAACAAGAGGTTGGAGACAACTATTATGATGATGGCTCCGCCCATTATATTGCCGAACAGACGGAAAGAGATGGATATGACTTTCGCGACCTCGCCGACGACATTAAGCGGCATCATGAAGAATATCGGCTCAAAGAAGCCCTTCAGATAACCGAAAAAGCCCTTGGCACGAACTCCCGACAAATGCCAAACAAAAAACCCCATTATGCCCAGCGACAACGGCGTATTAATGTCCCTTGTAGGCTCCTCAAGGCCTGGAATCACACCAATCCAGTTGGACAAGATGAGAAAAATAAATAACGTGCCAATCAGCGGAAGATAGCCCCGAGCATTACTATCCAGGGCGTCTTTCACCAGCCCGTCAAACATCCGGGCGAACAGCTCAACTACTACCTGCACCCGGCCCGGCACCTCCTTCAACCGCCTGACTATCAACACTGAGGCAATGATGATGATGGCCATCACGACCCAGGTCATTATGACGGTTACGTAGTTCACCGTGCCCAGCGCCTCGCCGGGCTGGCCCCAAAGCTGTATCTGGGGAACGTGTCCTATCCCTTCCATCCCTCAGGCCCCTCTCGATACCCCCGGAGCCTCGCCGGGCCCCGCACCAAAACGGCTTATCACCGGCTCGTAGAGGACGAGTATGACGTGGCAGAGAAATATCCCCGCCGCCACGGCCGCAAAACTGACCGACGAATACTTCGCCCCGATCGCCAGTGCCAAACCAAACAGTAAGAACCTCGGCACAAGCCACGCGAACGAGTAGGCTGCCGCTCGATTCGAATCGGCAATCACAAGCAATCTAAGCGACTTCTTCACCGCAAACCAAAATCCCGCAATACTTGCCACCGCGCCTAGCCCAAAACCCAGGGCAACGCCCCAGTAACCCATGAACACGCACGAGCCGCACACCACGAGCACGGCTCCCGCCGCGACCTTGATCACACGACGTCTAAAACTGAACAACAACTCAGTCTGTGCATCCATATCGCAAGACCCCTTTAACGGGAAATCCACAGGGCTCAATCATCCCCGGAATCATCATCGCCGGCCGAACCCGGCGGAATGAAACCCTTTAGAAGCAACCGATACACGTTCCAGAAAGCAGCACCAATTCCAAACAATATGCCAACAATCAAAAAAGTGTGGTCTGTGTCAAGCCACCTGTCAACATAGAATCCCGCCGCAAAGCCCAGTCCAATCGCCACCACAACCGTTAGGCCTATCTGAGTAACGAGCCCAATACTTCGGAAGAACTCTCTCGAAGCCTCGTCCTTGGGCCCTCGCGGCTCTCTCATATCAGGCTCTACTGCCCTTTGCTCTATTCGGTAACTAAGGCCAAAAACTTCAGCTAAAGTGGCTAACACAAAACGCCCAAAAGAGAGAACTCAGGCTACTCTTGAACCACTCAAGCTGTCAAGAGCTTCACGCCAAACCAGAAAAACCAAATTGGCCGTGTGGGCGACCCCCTTCTTTGGAGTGCCGTGGCTTGACACCGCTTTCATTTTAACGGGCGAGGCGTCATTTCTTTCGTGCGTCTTGATGAACTTCGTGGAGGAAATTGGTATGGATTAACCACAGAGACACAGAGTTCCACAGAGAACGGGCAAAGTCGAAGGGCCGCGGGAGCTGAATACATCCCGGCCGTTTCTTGGCTCCTCATCTATTCGAAGAATAGTCTTATTCATTTTCTCTGTGGAACTCTGTGTCTCTGTGGTGCCTTCCTCCCGTATTCGTGGTTACCTCTTCTTATCGATCTCTGCCAGCAGCGCATCCGCCTCCTTGACGTAGCCTTTCATGCTCTTTGCCTCGGCGAGCGCCTTGGCTTGGGAATCATGTTCCTATGTTCCCCCTGTAGATCCTGAAAGCCATGGTTGTCGCTCCGTCGGTGGGAATGTGGTCCAAGACTGCAATCCAGTCTCGACATTTCATCTGGCACATCTTCATCTTGCAGTAGATGTCGATTTTCTGCCAAATATCGGGACCGCCACTGCGACTGAACCAGAAAGTCCAGCCGATGCTAGAGTCCTTCCTAATGAGAGATAAATCGTGATCCAGGCCATCTCTGTCGGTTGCCGCGATCGGCTCAAGGGGCAGATTCAGAGGCCAACTCCTGTTTCGCACAGAGAGCAGGCGCCTTGCCAAGGGTAGTCGCGGCGGCCTATTCAGGACGGAAGGTTATCGTTATCGTGCCCCACTCAATGTAGTTCTTGCCCTCGGGCAGCGGCTCGAACCTGAGTGCCCGGACGTATCTCAGAGAGTAATTGTCGAGGTTCGCATCGAGCTTCTGCTCGAAGAGCATCCTGGCAACAGAGCCGTCGGGCTGCACCCAAAACTTGATCCGAACGCTTCCCGGCGTCGTGATCGTCACCTGGCCCAGTGCTGGACGATAAACGATGCGCCTCGCCGAGGCAGGTCCCATAATGGACTCGACGTTGACCGCGGGCCTCTCACCCTGGCTCGACGCGGCCAATGGTGTGATCTTGGGCATGCTTACCTTCTCGTTGGGCTGAGAAGGTGCAAGCGACCACGGCTTCAGCTCCCTCGCTCCAGCCATGCCCGTATCGCGCCGGGACTTCGCCAGCCTCTCGAGCGCCTTCTCTACCATTTCGGGGAGGCGCTTGTCCGGCAGGTCGTTCACGTTAAGCGTGAGATCGCCCGGTGCGGAAGTTGATTTGGGCGGACGTGTGAATATCCCCAGCGGGAGCTGCTCGGCAAAGGAAAGGGTATCGGCAGAGAGCTTCGAGAGCAGTTTTGCCTCCTTCTCAGAAACACCCATCGCCGCCACATCATATCCCAGCGCCCCGTAGGCAACCGGAAAGAGATCGACCTCGATGAGCTCCTCCTTCGGCCTGTGCTGTGTCGCCGGGGCGGGCGCCGGAATTAGAACGGCAATAAGGACGTGGGCCATCACTGATGTGGCAAGGCCGATTGCCACGTAGCGACTATCCGGAGACATCTGCACTATCCACAATACCCACGACACAGGCATCAACGGGGACATCCCTCCTGAACGGGATCGCCGCCTCCTTGCCCGTGACCCAAAGAACCATCTCCGACGCGCCTGCGCCGGCCGAATCGACGGCCACAATGGGGCCGCCAATCTCCGTCTGATCGCTTCTCAACGGCTGTAACAGGAGAAGCTTGATGCCCCTCAGCCGGTCGTCCTTGCGCGTGGCGACTACCCTGCCGATAATTCTGCCCAGGTTCAACGCTTATCCCCTCACAAATAGGCCAAGACAAGTGGCTTGAGATGGCCCCTGATACTAACTATGCTAATCTTGAGCTTATATCACATTCCAATCTGCTTTCAAACTGAGGCGAGAGGCTCCCAGGAAGCAGATGTCGCCTTGCCGGGGTCTGGGATTAGCGCAGAGTTTAGGAGAAAATACATAATGGGACACGAAAACCACGGAACGGGGCATACTTTCAGGCCGGTTGCCAGCTCTATGCTGATCGCCGTCTCCATTCTTGGCATTGCGCTGCTGCTATACGTCCTGTGGCAGCTGCGCTCGCTCATCGGCATGATAGTATTCGCTTCCCTCGCCGCATACGCACTCAATCCAGTCGTTAGCCGGCTGGAAAGGGCCGGCGTGAATCGAACGTTGGGCATCATACTAGTAACCGTGCTGATGGTGGCGATGGCGGCATTGGTCCTCTTCCTCATTCTGCCAGCCCTATGCAGCGAGATAGCGCAGCTGGCAGGTAACGTGCCCACATATCTCGCGAAGGCCAGAGATTGGGCGATCTCTTTGTGGGAGCGATTCTTCGGCGAGAAGTTCCCCTCCGACCTCGAGTCGTTCATGAATGCGCTGGCGCCTCAAGCCGAGACGCTCAAATCACTTGCCACAAAAGCCGCGAGACCCGTTGGGACTCTCATTGCCGGCACCTTTGGGAGTGTTGTTGCGCTGATAGGTTGGCTAATCGGACTGGCAATCACACCGGTAGTAGTGTTCTACATCCTGCGTGATTTTGATAAGATAACCGGCAGCGTGTTATCGCTTATTCCAGCAAGACGGAGGGACTTCATGGCCGGGCTCATTAGCGAGATCAATGCCACACTTGGCAACTTGATACGAGGGCAGCTGCTCGTTGCGCTCGTTCTCTCGGTGCTTTACTGCACGGGCTTATGGCTGATAGGTGTGCCCTACTGGCCGTTGCTTGGCGTTTTGTCCGGGTTTGCATACATGGTCCCGTATTTGTGCCTCGTGATTGGGTTTATCCCGTCGGCGATAGTCGCTGGCTTTCATTCGCAGCCCTGGTGGCAAGGGCCGCTCTTCGTCGTCCTGCTTTTCGCAGCGATGCAGGCGCTCGAGGGCTTCGTGATTACGCCCAGAATTGTCGGAAGAAAAGTCGGGTTGCACCCACTGCTCATCATCCTGGCCGTTCTGGCCGGCGGCATCCTTGGCGGATTCGTGGGAGTGATTCTGGCCGTGCCGCTCGCCGCCGTGGCGAAAGTCATCTTCATGCACTTCTATAGGAAGATAAGGGCAGGAGCGGTCGAGGCGCGCAAGGAGATGCCGCCGAGTCAACAGGACCGCAGACAGCAACCAGAGCCAACTGCTACGCCCACAATAACAGAGAAGTCATCGAGCTCCCCCTCAATGTCCGAGCCCAGCGCAGAAACACAACAGCAAAAAAACGAGCAGAAACTACCAGACAGCCGCTCAGAACCGAAGCACCGCCGAAAACAAAACAAGCGAGGCAAATAACGATTGCCCATCACCGTCTCAAGGGTGCTTCCCGGCTCCGCAGCAGATGCAGCACAAATCCCAACCGGGGCGCAGATCACAAGCATCAACGACATCGAGATCGGTGACCAAATCGACTTCATGCTAGCTTCGACAGACGATAGGCTCGAGATCAGCTACACGGACGCATCCGGCACGCCACAGACGGCAACGATCCTCCGCACGTTCCAGCAGCCGATCGGCCTGACTATTGAGCCGATCAAGCCCAGAATCTGCCCCAACAGGTGTATATTCTGCTTCGTAGATCAGATGCCCACGGGCCTCAGACCGTCCCTGTACGTTAAGGACGACGACTACCGGCTCTCATTTCTCTTCGGCAACTTCATAACCGCCACGAACATCTCAACGGCAGACCTAGAGAGGATTCAGCGGCTCGGCATCTCGCCGCTATACGTCTCCGTCCACGCCACGGACGATGCGGTGCGCAGGAGAATGCTCGGCAACCCAGCAGCGACTCCTATATTACCAGCGCTTAAGGGACTCATACGCGCCGGCGCAAAGCTCCATACACAGGTCGTGCTATGCCCGGGCATCAATGACGGGAAGGTCCTTGAACAGACCATTTCTGACCTTGCGACGCTGCACCCCGGCGTTCAGACGATCGCCATCGTGCCCGTTGGCCTGACAAGATTCAGAGAGCACCTGCCCCCAATCAAGCCCGTGTCGCCCAGTTACGCTGGACAGGTCATCGAAGAGATGCTGCCCATTCAATCATACCTCGCCAAGCGCCTTGGCAGGCAGGTCCTGTTCTTGAGCGACGAGTTCTACCTGATGTCCCGTGTCCAGCTGCCGGAGGCGAGAGAGTATGGCGAATTCGCCCAGCTCGAGAACGGCGTCGGGATCGCCGCGAGCTTTCTGGCGGAGCTGGACGAGGCGCTGGACGGGCTGGAATCGGAAAATCCGCTTGTGGGGGCAAGGGCCACGATAGTAACGGGAAGACTTGCGGCGCCCATACTTTCGAGGGCGGTTGAACGGGTAAATCAGGCGTTGGGGACAGAGGTGTCTGTGCTCGAGGTGGGCAACAAATTTTTTGGGGACAGCGTAACAGTGGCTGGACTGTTAGTTGGCCAGGATATCAGGCGAAGAGTAGTGGCGGAAGGTCTTGGGAGCAACGACCTCGTGCTCGTGCCAGAAGTTGCCCTGGAGGACGAAAAGACAGATCGCAAGGGAGGCTCTCGCCGGTTCCTCGATGGAATGACGCTAAAGACGCTAAAACAAGAGACGGGAGCCACTATCGAGGCAGCCCCCGTTCAAGGTCTTCAGTTCATTCGTTTCCTAAGGCGAAATCTCGACGCTAATCCCACACGGTGAGCGCCGGCCAGCGGCCCTGGTTGCCCTCTAGGTCTGTGGCGCTTATGTCCACCATGTAAACCCCAGGATACACACCAGCGCCTATATTTAGGTCAAGCATATACACACCGGGGTCGGTTGGGTCCCTATGCATGTCAACACCGTTCCAGACACCCAGAGCATAGAGCTTGAATTTAACCTGCGCGATGTCCTGCAGCCCGTTTGGATCGGCCACTCTTGCGAACACCTGAAGCCTGCCCCCGCTTTCCGTTGTTATCCTCGTGTAGCCGTAGCCCGCCTCGAGCACAACGGGCGCGTCGGGATTATACGTATATGCAGACAGTGGGACTGGGGTGCCGGACTCGCGAGGTCTGAGGGCCGCCGCGTGTAATTGGCCCTGCATCGGCCTGAATCCTGCAGCCAACAGAGGGGCGGACGCATCGTGCCCCAGAAGCAGCGGCAATCCCTCGCTCCTGATCTCAAGATACGGCCATATCTCGCTCCTGTTGCCGGCCTTGTCGCGCGCTATCAGCTCGTAGTAATGAGGACCTGCCGACATGTCTCCGGGGCCGCAGTTAATCTGAATCGAGTATTTGTTGTCGCCGGCCACCTCGTCCCCGCCCAGACCGTTGTCAAGGAGATAGAGGTTGAGGGAACCGTGCCCCATCTCGAACAGCTCCACGTAATCCACGTTATTCTCGGGATCAGTTACGTAAGCAGTCAGCCGAAGCACCCCGCCGTCGCGAGCGGT
>QMNL01000054.1 GCA_003647755.1 Candidatus Coatesiibacteriota bacterium | reverse complement strand
TATTCCACTCTTGTTTCACCCAAAACACCGCCCCGGAGCCAACAACACAACGAATCCGCGGCCCGTTTTGGGGAAACTCCAACTTTAGACCACGGTAAACTGGCGCCGCCTTAGCTAGCCACGGCCCGGGGAAGTGTCCTTCAAATGGGTCGCGTCCCAAATGTCGTGGACGAATCTGGCGTTTCAGGTAGGGAAACTGGATCGGAAGCGTCAACTGCTTACGAGAGCCAGAGACGGTGAAGAGGGTTTTGGTTTTTCTCAGAAATCGAAAGAGGAACAGAAGGCAGCAATCGAGTCCGAGGTGGAACAGGTGATGGAGAATGGGACGATTGTTCACGGTGGCGAATCGGCGCGACGCGGTCTTGGCGGGACGGTGGTTTCACGGGCGAGGCTATCGAGGCTGAGCGAGGTCGCAAGCTATCGTCGATTTTATGAGAACAGGGACGTCCGCATCCCGCTTTATGAGAACATGACGGCGGCGCAGCTTGCGCTCAGGCTTCCGATATCGGTGGGCATCCCGCGGCAGATAGTCGATGATTCGGCGGATGCCCTGTTCGGCGATGGCCGCTTTATAGGCGTTCGGATGGTGGGCGCGGACGAGGCCGAGAGCGTGCGGCTGCAGGCTTTTTGGGATCGGGTATTCAGCGACAATGGTCTTCGGCAGAGGCTCTTGACGGATGCAATCGATTCGGGCATTTGCGGCGGGACATTCTACTCGGTGAGTTATGACCCTGCTGGTCCAAGCGTCTTGAGGGTTCAGTCGATAAGTTACGACCAGCTTTGGGATATCGAGTACGACGAGCTGGATCGGGAGAAGGTGCTGGCGTTCATCTTTCAGTGGGAGCAGGCCGAGCCTGAGGCACGAGGGGGCGATAGGTTCCGTTGGCATCGGGTTGAGATGGATAGGGAGAGGATAGTCAGGCTGCGGGCCGTTCGACCACACACCGCCGGCGATGACGGAGAGGGCGTCGAGTTCGAGATCACGAGCATCTCGGAGCACAACTTGGGGATGATCCCCATCGTTCATATCCCCAACTCGGTCCAGAGGATGCAGACGGTTGGGGACTCGGACATCGCCCCACTTATTCCCATGCTCGACGCGGTCAATCAGATGATGTCGGACGCCTACTGGCAATGCTACAACGACCAATCGATACTCAAAGCAATCAATATCGATCCGCCTGACAGCGATGATCTCGAGGAGTCTGCCGTCAGGCTTGGCGGCGATCAGATACACTTTCTGACCGAGAACGACCAGTTGCGGCAGGACATCGTGCGCATGAAGCCGGTCGGCATTCCGGAGAGCTTCTTCAAGACGCTCAGCCTCTTGGTGGGGCAGATATACAGGACGGCGGGCGAATCACACCTGGAACCCTTGAAGTGGACTGGGACGAACATCTCGGGCATTGCTCTTCGATTGCTCTACGAGCCGCTCGCCAAGAAAACATACCGCAAGCGCATCTACTGGGCCTCGGGATTTAAGCAGCTGGCGAAGGCACTGGTCGCGTTGGCGAACTCCAAATCCGTTGTGCTGTCGGAGTCGGGCAGGTTCACACTGGGAGGCCCGGAGTATCGACTCAAGGACGTGGAGACGATGTGGGGACCTCTGATTCCTGGGGACGAGGTGGAGCAGCAAAACATCGTTCTTGCCGATCTCTCTGCGGGTCTGATTGGGCCGGAGGATGCGAGGAAGAGGCGTGGCTACGAGTGAGTCGCGATTTGATGGAAATCAAGAGTCAGGGATAGGAGATGCCATGAGAAGCGTTTCACACATTAAGGGAGGTTCGGATGATTGAGGAAGAAGTCTCTGGAGAGGCTATGGAAGATGTCAGCGAGGCGCCTGCGACTCACGATGATGCTGGAGTGGATGCCAGCGAGGCGCGGAGTTCCGGCGATGATCGGGCGGAGCTTCTGCGGCGTGCAGTGTTTGCAGAGGAGGCGTTGGAGCTTTCGCAGTTCGTTCGGGACAAGGACTTATTGCGTCGGCTTCGGGGCGTTGTTAGCGGCAAGACCGAGGTTGAGTTGAAGGAAAAGCTCTCGGTTCTGAAGGAGGTTTTGGCCCATATAAAGGAGTCCCAAGGGGCTGACCGGCCCACCGGGGAGGGTCTTCAAAATCTCGTCGCCAGCGAGGTCAAGCGCAGCCTGAATCGGCTTACGAATGCTGCGGAGGGTGTGGATGCAGTTGTGGGGCAGCCGCCGGTTGCTTCGGTACAAAGCGAGAAAGAGACAGCGTCCACGCGGCTTAGGCGGCTGGCGAATCTCAGGGGCATTCTCATCAAGTAGTTAGAGGCCGGGCGAAATGGCAGGCGCCGAGGGGTGCGTCAAGGCGCTCGTCGACCTTGTTAAGGGATGAATAGTCAGAGCAAACAGAAATGGGAGGTGCAAGGAAGAGATGGCTTGGAGGAACAAGGATGCTCGAGGGAGCTGGGAGGCGATAGCGAGCGTTGACGTGGCGGAGAACGACCTGATGCATATCAACACGGACGGCAAGGTGGTGCTTGCCGATGCCACGAGCGGGACTGCACGCGAGGCGCACGGCTTTGCGGCTCTTCGCGGGTACCAGGCGAACGAACGCGCCACGCTTGTGCGGAGCGGAAAGATAGCCGGGATTACCGACGAGGCTGGCGACTCTCTGACGACAGGTTCGATCTACTACCTCAGCAAGACAGCGGGCAAGATCACGGCCACGAAGCCGAGCGGAGATGGGGACGTGGTTCAGGTGGTTGGCGTAGCTGCGGGGAGCAACGAGCTGAACATCTCGATCGGTCCAGCGTTTATCGTGGCGAGTTCAGGTAATTTTCTGCAAGCGCTATAGAAGGCAAGCCTAGCAGCCACAGAATAGATAACACGAGGGAAGGGGAAGAAATTGAGCACATTCGACACCTATCAGTACCGAGGCGGCGTCTATGTGGGCGGCGTTTTCGGCAGCGACACTGACGTTGATTGGCGGCAGGTTCTGAAGGACGTTCGCGGCCTTGTGAAGGCCTACAACGATCGGGATGTCTCTGGCCTTGCGGACCGCTTGACCCAGAAATCCACGAGCGAGGCGGTGAAACAGGAGATCAACCGGCTTGTGGCCAAGGAGGTCGCAGAGGGGCGTGAGCCTGATTACGAGTCCAACAGCGTCTATGAGTTTGCCTTGCCGATCAAGGAGTTCGAGATAGCGTTCTCGCTGACGAGGACAGCGCAGAAGCGGATCGACCCTAGGAGGATTGAGAACCTTTTCGGTAGCGTTATTCAGGCTCACCTTCAGCAACGTTTGAAGAATGCGTTGACTCCGGTTTTCTCGAAGAACAAGCCGGGGGATGAGTGGGGTGGGACTTGGCAGGCGAACACGGACTGCCCGGATTTTCAGGCGAATGCCTTTTTCGGGACAGCACACACTCACATTTTTGCGAGGACATCCACCACATTGACCTTAGAGCATCTTCGGATGCTTTCGGAGGAGATACAGCATCACGGGTTTGGTGCGCCTGGGGTCTATGGTGAGAAGAACTTGCTTCTCCTTGTGAACATAGCTCAGGCAAATGACCTCATGCAGCTCGCCGACTGGACTGTCAACTCCGGCCTGCCTGATTCGGTCGTGGAACGCCTTGCGCTCGATGGCATCAATCCCAACCAGGGCATCGGTGGGTTCATCGTCAACGTCAACAACATGATCCCCGAGAACTACGTGGTTGCGATCGCCCTGGACACTCCATATCCAGTGGTTACGACGCGGGTAGAGAGACAGCGTCAGTATCAGGGGCTTGTGCTGGAGACGCCGTTCGAGAGCTCGCAGTATCCTTTCAGGGACGCAGTCTTCACGTTCTCCGAGGGGTGCACGCTGACTCAGCCGAGCGCGGTTGCGGTTCTCATGCTTGGAGCGGATGAGAACAGCACGGACGAGGACATCAGCGCGTATGTGGTTCCCGAGTTCTACCAGCAGTAAAGGAAACTTGTGATGAACGCTTCTGATTTCGAGGCGAGGCTGAGGTCTGTCCTTTCGGACTTGTCGGAGCACCTCAGCGACGAGCAGTTGGCGGAGGCGATTGCCTCCGCCAGGGAGATAACGGGCATCACTCTTCCGACGGCCGATCCTGAGATGGTCGAGGCGTTGCTCAACAGGGGCGAGGCAGCCTGCCTGGGGATGCTTCAGAACGATTGGCTGCCGCGGTTTGACGCGACTTATGCTGGCGACACGCTCTCGCGGGCGGACGTTGCAAGGCAGATAGAGAGGAAGTTGGCTCGGCTGGGCAAGAGGTGGGAGCAGCTTTCAAAGCGTTACAGGCCTGGCGCCGGGCGCAGCTCGATGGGCGTAGCGGTCGGGACAGCCAAGCGGGTCTGATTGGGGGCGGCAGATGACGAGCGAGCGTAGTAAAGGGGGGAACCGGCGGCACATCTTCCGGGACCTTCACGAGGTTGAGCGCGACTTCCGTGAGATGAGTGGTTGGCAGAGGGCATCCATTAAGCGGCTCATAGCGAGCGATTCTGCCGGCGTGGGTCTGCCGCCGACGGACACGTATGCCAGCGGGCTTGTGGACCTTTCGGTCTGCGCCTCGCCCCTGCCGCTGGAGCTCGATGGAGGCTCGGTCGTTTCCACAGTAGACGGCGGGATGCGGTTTGAGTTCTGGAACATCGATGTGTTCCCCGGGGACGAGGTGCTTTTTGAGGGCGACATCTACGAGGTGAATCGGGTTGAAAGCAGGACGCCAAGCGTTGTTCTGGGGACGATCGAGGTCGAGAGTGGTGCGGTGGTTCTGAGCGCTGCCGCTGCTCCAGAGGCGCCGGTCGAGGCGATGTGCGTCATCAGCACTAAACCTGCGGGCGTTGTCTCTTTCAAGCTTCAGTATGATGACATTGAGGGCGAGGCAAGGCTCTCGGACACGATCAGCTTCCCCGCGGACTGCAAGGTCGGCGACGTCCAACCTGTGATGCGAGAAGGGGAGAACGCGATGGTTAGCCAGCTGTCCGGCATTTCGGATTTGGAGGGCGAGCTGGGTGGCGGCGTGGTGCGGGTCACCGACAATTGCCCATTCAGGACGCGAGTTATCGCGTCTCGCAAGCAGCATGGCGCAGGTGGTTGACGTTCGCAGTAGGAGAGAGCTTTGCGAAGCTTGCATTCGAGAAACAATTGCGGATTAGCTATGGAGGTGTGAGATGACGCTGCCGGACTGTGCGAAACCCCGCAACAAGCGCTTGTCGTTCTACAAGTTCGTGGTGGACAACCTGTCGGGCGAGGTTCCAGTTATCGTTCAGGGATGCTCGGACCTCTTCGGAGGTTGGATAACGCCGAAGGAGCTCGATTCGGCTTCAGATTGGATCGAGCTTCTGGTCGATAGCTTCTCCGGGGGGCTCAACTCGAAGATGCGTGTCAGGTTTGTCGTGAACGTTCGTGCCAGCCGAGACGACGAGGGCTTCGCGATGAGGCGGATGGACGAGATACTGGAGATGGTCATGTCGCTTCTGAATTTGTCCGGCGGAGCCGTCATCCCCATATACGACTTCTCGGAGCCTGCGAACCCAAAAAGGATCGGCGAGGCGCAGGGGCTTGGCTTCATCCCGCGGCACACGCCCGAGAAAGACGGATTCGTGGAGGGCAAGAGCGGCGTGGAGCGCTACGAGCTCCACTACGAGCTGTGGCTCTGGCAGGAGGGCGTGGCGCCGTGAGGATTTCCGGCTCGTGTTTCGCATAAAAGCGGTGTTCCGCAGAGCAGTAACCGAGACTACTACAACGATAATGGGAGAAGAGAAGAATGCCAGGATTTGATCCAACAACATTGCCCGAGTTCAGCATAGACCCGGCGGAGGTCCAGGGTGAGGTTCATCCCCAACGAGTGCAGCAGCATTACAGCACGGAACTTCTGCGGTATCAGGACGGCTGGGACGTGAGGCTATTTCCGCTGTCGTTCGAGCAGAAGCTCGAGGCGAGCAAGCTTTATGGCGAGAGCTGCCACGGCATTGCGAGCTCTCAGGAGACAGGTAAGAACTCGCTGGGCGTGCCGATAAGAACCGCTAAGATGACGGTCAAGGAGATGATCTCGGAGCCATTTCTCCGCGGCCTACACGGCGGAGCCGCTCCCGAGCAAGGCCAGCGGCTTATGTGCTGCGATGGCCTCGTGATAAAGGGCGTCCAGGTGAGCGTCTCGGTGCTTGGAATGTTCAATACTACCTATTATCCAGAGGGCATGAACCCCGCCGGAGCGCCTCCGTTCGCACAGGGCACCGTCCTGAGTTCAGGCATATACCTGCAGCCCGCAGTCGCGGCCACCAGCACAATAGCCGACCTGCTGACCGTCGGCATCCCGTTCACGACCGACGTGGGCAACCTCGGCACAGACATATATCCTGTGGTGCAGTCGTTCAGAGTCATCAGGCAGATAGACGACTGGGCCACGTTCCAGGCCGACTTCCGGGCGATAATCGGCAACAACGAGGTGTGGGAGGACGCGACTGGGCACCTGTTGGAGCCGAATCTGATCATGCCGACAGCCATCACATCGCTCTCCGAGTTCTACACCCTGGAGCGGACGGTCGAGCTGTTCGTTGACAAGGAGGCGAGGCTCTCGGAGGCCGCAACGATATTCCCGGACGCCGACTACCCGGACGGCTTCTAGCAAAACCACTGAGACACAGAGATATAGAGAAAAGAGCCCACAAGAGGCCGCTCTCGGGTCTTGGTGGTTGAGGTTTCCATATAAACGGAGAGGTTATGTCGCAAACAAAGCACGGCAGCGGACCATACTTCAAGGTCGCAAGGCCGATAGTCGTTCTGCCCCGGGACCAGGCGGTTGCGACACTTGACGGCGGCCAGTCGAGGCAACGGCTCGGCTACAGGCACATCAAGACGATACTGCTGTTCCACATCTTGCACGACGACCTTCAGAAGGAGATCGATGCCGAGTTCGGCGCCGATTCGGACTACACCTTGAGCGAGCAACGTGAGGTCCGCGTTGCGCTGCAGGACGAGCTGGAGCTTTACGATGTGGTCCTCGAGGGGCACAAGTTCAGCGCAAGCCCCGCGCCAGACAGCCGCTATGAATGATCCGCGCCAGCTCGCAGGTGGCGGCTCTCGCTGAGGCGAGGGATGTTGTAGTCAATCGGCTTCTCCGAGAATGAGGGTCTATTTCGCCGGAGTTGATAGGAACCTTCTCGGGACGGTGTTTGATGGGGCTAACGTCCTCTTCTCCTATGCCTCGCTCAACCGTGCTGGCCGAGACTGTGTCCCGAAGGGGAACTTCGCGTCGGTCATGCTCGATTCGGGGGCATTTTCGGCCTATCGCTCTGGCAGACAGCTCAACATAGTCCGCTACTGCGAGTTCATCGAGCGCAACTACGAGCAGATCGACCTGTACGTCAACATGGACGTCATCGGCAATGCCGAGGCGAGCATGGCGAACCTGCGGTTTATGCAAGCCCGTGGCCTGTCGCCTCTTCCGGTTTTCCATTACGGCGAGGATTTCGACGTGCTTCGCAGACTTCGGGGCGACTGGCCGCTCGTGGGCCTCGGCGGGATGGTGCCTCGCTCGAGGCCTCGGATGCGCGAGTGGCTATCGGTCGTATTCGACAGATACCCCCACGACTACCACGGCTTTGGCATCGGCGACACCTCACTAATCAAGGATTTCCCATTCCATTCTATAGATAACACGACCTGGAAGCGCATCGTCCAGTGCCCTGTGCTGAGAACCAGAACCAACTCCGGCGTGAACTGGGCAGAAGGCCTCACCCGCAAGGAGCTTTTCGCGATCAGCCGCAAGTTCTACGAGCGCGTGTGTGCGCCGCGGTGAGATCTTGCCGTATCGAATCTGTTCATACGGTCGTTGCCGCAAGCTCAAATCTGTTTCACGTAGGATATGCTGAGCTTCAATCCGGCTGGGAAATCTAGCTCACGCTCTTAGATGGAATGTCTCGCCGTCTTTGGGCGAAAGGGCAATAGAGTGTAGCCCTCGTATGGAGTGGGGCCGATGAGGCCTTAGAAAGGTGCGACAGATATGAGTGAACGCGAAATCTGCGCTTCTATGGCCTATCAATTTCACGGAGCGGGGACATCTGGGAACTCCTCGCTAAGCTTTTCTGTTGACATCTCGATATCACATGTAATAGCATGTGCGGCGTTAGTGCGCCGTTGTGTCCGTAGGGATTTATGCCTATCCTATGGGATATGGGTAAGGGCCGGAAGTCTAGGGACGAGGATGGGCTGCTTAGGTACATGCGCCAGAACCCGAAATCGGTTCAATGGCGTGATTTGGAGTGGCTACTTAGGCACCAGGGTTGGATTAGACGAGCGAGAGGGCGCAGAGGTTCGGATAGGGTGTATAGTAATGGGCTATTATCACGTT
>QMNL01000053.1 GCA_003647755.1 Candidatus Coatesiibacteriota bacterium | reverse complement strand
AGGCGCACGAAGAGGAGATAAATCGGAACGCGGGTGGTAGAGAGCGCTGCTTGAGGCTGTCCAACAGATCGCTGTAGCATCGTGGGGTTTGGTGCCCGGCGTGCCGGGAACATGCTGGGCCATAGGCGAGCTCGGCACGTGCGAGCCGAGCCAGTTTGTTCGCAGATTGAAGCAGCTATCCGAGCGCCGCGGGCACCTACGGGTGCCGAGGCTCTCGGCTCTTGACAGAGGGTGGCTTGGTTGTTATCTATGCGTGTATGGGAAAAAGGAATAGGAAGCACAAGAGCAACGTTGCGGCTACGTCTCCTGAACGGAGAAGCTGGTATGGTTTTACACACGTGCTACTGGTGAATGCTATTGGGTGGGCGGTGCTTCTGTTGATCCCGTTTGTAGTGGGCAAGTCCTTCGCGGGGCACGGGGCAGATATTTATCCGTTCTATGGAGTGTTGGGCCTTTGCTTCACGGTGGGCTCGGTTCTTGATTACTCACTCGACAGAATCTGAGAAGGCGATTTTGAAATAGGTTGGGAACATGGAAGAGAATAGGCGTAGTATGAGTGTAGTTGAGCTGGTGCCCTTGGGTGTCAGCAAGATTGGGTCCGAGTATGATTTCACAGTGCTGACCGCTGGCAGGGCGCTGCAGATACAGTCGAGCTTGATGCCATTTTCTCGTAGTGGCGGCAAGAGTTGCATTGAGATTGCGATAGAGGAAATACTTGAGGGCAAGGTCGGGATTAAGCCCAAAGATGAGGGGCAGTCGCTTGCTTGAGAGTCGGTGTTTGGAGGGATAAGATGTCCGGGCACTCCAAGTGGAGCACCATAAAGCGTAAGAAGGGGAAAGAGGATGCCAAGCGGGGCAACCTCTTTACAAAGCTGATCAAAGAGATCACAGTCGCGGCGAGGCAAGGCGGCGGCGACCCAGAAAGTAATCCGAGGCTCCGCACTGCAATGGTGTCTGCTAAGGCGGCGAACATGCCGCACGACAACATTGAGCGAGCCATCAAGAAGGGGACTGGGGAGCTTCCCGGCGTTGCCTATGAGGAGGTAAGTTACGAGGGGTATGGCCCGGGCGGCGTTGCGATCTATATCGAGTGCCTCACAGACAACAAGAACCGAACGGTGTCTGAGATTCGGTATATATTATCGAAGAACGGCGGCAGAATGGCGGATGTCGGGAGCGTTCTGTGGGTCTTCGACAAGAAGGGTCTTGTAGTCATCGAGGAGAAGAATGTTGACAGTGAGGACCGGCTGATGGATGCGGCGATTTCGGCGGGTGCGGACGATGTTACGAACGATGATGGTGTGTTCGAGATCGTGGCTGGGCCTGAGCGGTTAGCTGATCTGCAGGAGGTGCTTGCCTCGGAGGGCTTTGAGATACAGTCTGCGGAGATAACGATGGTTCCGAAGAGCACGGTGAAGCTCGAGGGGAAGGATGCGGTGCAGATGCTCAGGCTGATGGACCGGCTCGAGCAGAGCGATGATGTTCAGAACGTCTTTGCCAACTTTGATATCGATCCTGCGGTTATGGAGGAAGTCGGCTGAAGGTCCTGGGCGTTGACCCCAGCTGTAGGTCAACGGGCTACGGCATAGTCGAGCAGGGCGAGGGTGGGAAGCTTCGTGCGCTCGAATTCGGGGCAATCCCGGTCTCCCGGAAGCACTCTCTGGCCCAGACGCTTAGCATTGTTCACTCCAGGATAACGTCCCTCATATCTGAGTTTCTGCCCGATGTTGTCTCGATGGAGGCGGTATTCTACGCTCAGAACGTTCGCTCCGCGTTCAAGCTGGGCGCGGTGCGAGGCGTTGTGATGCTGGCCGCAGAGAGCTCAGGCGTGCCAGTCGTGGAGCACTCTGCAACCGAGATCAAGCTCGCCGTTACAGGCTTCGGGAGGGCGAGCAAGGAATCGGTTCAGAAAATGGTCAAGATCGCCCTTGCGCTTTCGGAAACGCCACATCCTGACGACGCGTCCGATGCCCTCGCCGCGGCGATATGCCACCTAAACACCGAAAAACTGCGGGCACAGGTCAAGGCCTCTTATGAGGCGCAGAGCGCAGGTCGTGGATGATCGACTACATATCCGGTAAGATTGTCGAGAAGTCCCCTGAGCGAGTTGTGCTCGAGGTTGCCGGCGTGGGGCTTTTGGTTCAGATATCCTTCACGACCTATCAGCAGTTAGGTGAGGTTGGCTCAAGTGTGAAGCTTCTCACACATCTTCACTTCCGGGAGCCGTCCTTTGAGCTGTTCGGTTTCGCGACCTCCGCCGAGCGGGACATGTTTCGCCTTCTCATTCAGGTCTCCGGAGTCGGCGTCAAGGTCGCAAGGACCATCCTCTCGGGTATTGAGCCGCGCGATGTCAGGCGGGCGATTCTGGAGGGCGACATCCCCCGACTTGCGTCCGCCCCAGGAATTGGGCCCAAAACCGCTGAGCGCATCGTCGTCTTCTTGCGGGATAAGGCCGCAAGGATGGCTATCGCAGCTGAGCCCGGCGCCCCGCCTGCCCGAGGTATTGAGAGGGATGCGGTGGCGGCGCTGGAGTCGCTGGGCATCCCACCCAATACATCCCGGGCCGTTGTCCGCAAGCTCATCAAGCAAAAGGGGCCGTCTGTCCCGCTTGAGCAGCTCGTCAAGCTGGCCCTTAAGGCGCTGTTCTAAACCCTGGGGCCTCTTTACCGTGGTGGTCACGGCCACCTATCCAGCCGTTACCTTCTGTCCTTCGTGCATCAACTCCTCCCGGCCACAAACCGCATCATCCGTGAGTCGAATGTAAACGGCCCGCCACCAGCCCCGCGGTTGGAAGTTCTTGACTATCCAATCGCGGTTTACCAGCTCCACGAAGAGCTTGCCGCTGTCAACGAGGCGATCGCTGAGACTTGCCATGATCGAGGCGTTAGTCTCATCGTTGAAGAACCCGAAGCTCGTCCACACGTTTATGACGAGGTCAAACTGCCGGTCAAACGCGAGCTCCCGAACGTCTATCTGGATGAATTCGACTCGAACGCCTTCTGATGCCGCCTGCTTTCTCGCCTCGTCCAGGTAGTTTCCAAACCGATCGATGCCGACGACCCTGTAACCTCGTTTGGCCAGCTCTATTGCGTGCCTTCCGTAGCCGCAGCAGGCGTCCAGCACACTCGCTCCGGGCCGGATGCCAGTCTTCTCGACGATGAGATCAACCTGCTTCCGGGTCATTTCCGGAGACCTGGTCGCCATCACCGTCCCGAACTGCGCCTCGAAGAAGTCGTCCGTCCAGTGTCTCGTCTGTTGGCGGTTAGCAGTTGAAAGTTGCTCGTCCATAGGCGATGTCCGATTTGGGATCAGGCTTGTTTCTCAAAGAAGAGGCCTTTTTGGACGAGGCCTTTCTGCGTAACAAAGACGCGCTTACTCTCATCCTTAATGACCGTCCCGATCCTGGCGCAGTCTGCGCCGTGCCTGGCTACGATTGCAGCGGTCTGGGTGATTATGTCCGAATCATCGGGCGTGATGAGGCAGAAGCCGATGCCCATATTGAAGACGCGGAACATCTCCTCGTCAGGTATTTTGCCCCACTTCTGGAGCAGTTGAAATATCGCACGGGGTTCGGGCAGATTGTCGATCTCAAAACCGACGTTCCGGGCCGCGATTCGGTTGAGATTCAGAAGGCCGTTGCCCGTGATGTTGATAAGCGCCTTGATGGGTAGGCCCTCGCTCAACATCTCGCGGACCTCCGGGACGTAGATGTGAGTCGGCGTGAGGAGCTCCTCGCCAATGGTCTTGCCCAGCTGTTCATTGTAGGTGTCTACGCCAAATCTCATCTCCTCAAAGACGATTCTGCGCACGAGCGAGTAGCCGTTGCTGTGGAGGCCTGAGCTCGCGAGCGCGAGTATGGCATCTCCGGGCACAACGTCTCGGCCAACGATCACCTCATCTTTTTTGACCAGTCCAACGCAGGTCGCGGCGAGGTCAAAACCCCGGTTGGGGCGTATCCCGGTGATCATCGGCGCCACCTGCGCTGTCTCGCCGCCCGATATTGAGACTTGCGCGAGTTTTGCGCCTTGATAAAGGCCTTTCGCTATTGCCTCAAGGAAATCTGGGTCGGGTTGCTGAAGTGCGAGGTAGTCAACGATCGTTACCGGCGTTGCGCCCACGCAGATGACGTCGTTGACGTTCATGGCGACGCAGTCAATGCCGATGGTGTCGTACCTGTCCATCATCTGCGCCACGAGCAGCTTGGTGCCAACACCATCTGTGCAGACAGCTAGATACTCTGGGGTGCCAATATCGAGCAGGGCGGCAAAGAACGAGAGGTCTGTGACGGGCTTTGCCCTGGGGCTTAAGTCGAACGTCTGGGCAAGGATGCGCCTGAGTCGCGTGATGCCCTTTTCTTCCATTTTGGCATTTACCCCAGCAAGATCATAGGCGTGAAGCTTTGGATTCATTTTGACCGACCTCTCTTTACAACGCCCAAAAACTACATGTTGACAAGCGAGTATTGTGTGAGACTATACTGATGGAAGGCGAGAGTAAAGAGTGGAGCTTAGGGAGTTGAGAAATGGTAGCGAGTAAGCGGGCAGGCTGGTTCGTGGCGGCCATTTTGTTGGTTTCAATTGCTGACCTTGCGTTCGCCGGGGCGCGGCTTGAGCCTCCAAAGTTCAAGGTAGGCCAATGGGTTTTGTTCAGCATGACGAACAGGGCGAGCGGAGGCAAAGCGCAGACGCTCGAGGCGAAGTATTCGATCGTCGGTTCGGAGAAGTTTAGGGGTCAGGAGTGCCTTTGGCACGAGCTAGCGTTCATCAAGAATGGTCAGACGACTGTTTACAAGATGTTGTTGCCGGCAACCAGCGCTGTTTCGGCGGAGACAATGCTCTGTTTTCTGTCTGTTTTGCCAAATATTGGGGATGCGAAGCGCTACATTCTCTGGACACCGGGCACTCAGCCCACCGAGGCGAACATGGGCGTGATAAACAGCGTGAGCGAGGACCTCGCGAAGAAGGGCAAGCGACGGGGCTTCGCCCAGAACGAGCCCATAAAGTCGCTCGACGAGATGAAACTCGTTCAAGCAGGTGTTTTGGTCAAGGCTGGTGGGAAGGACTACAGGTGCGATCACTTCGCAGCGACTCTCAAGAGCAAGTTGTCCAAGTATAGAGAGTGGAAGTATGAGGTTTGGCGAAGTCAGAAGATACCGGTCTTCGGTTTTGCCAAGTTGGTTTACGAGAAGGTTCTGTTTGGCAAGTCAGAGCGAACGGAGCTTTTGATCAAGGGTTTTGGGTTTTCGGGCGCCAAGACGGCCGTTTCGGGAGAGCCAGTAAAAGCGGATATGAGATTCGGCAAGGGGGCTTCAGCTCCACGTGGGAAGTAAATGTCCGGAGGTTGTCGCGGCAATGTTTAGTCATCGCGGGTTCCAATCGCTGCTTGTGCTGTCGTGTGTTTTGGCCGGACTGTTTGGGACCGGCTGCTCGGAGAAGGAGTTCGATCTGACCACTCCTGAGAGCACCATTAGGAGTTACGTGAACGCATACAACTCCGGCAATGCTCAATTGATGCGGCGGTGCGGCATGGCAAGGGATTTGAAGGACGTATTCACGCGGACGGATTATGATGTGGACAGCAACCCGATCAAGGTCCCGGTGGACGGAATACAGTGGGAGATAGTTGCGTCCAAACCGGGGAAGCAACACGTAACAAGGATGTTCACGACCCAGGAGATCGTCCTCACTATCCATTTCACGTCCAAGTACGACACCGACTTCGACAAGACCGTAAAAGTTCGGTTAGAGAGCAAGCGCACGGTTTACGACGAGCAGGACACCTGGCAGATCTACTAGACTTGTGGGCGCAGGTGAATCGCGAGGCGTTTGGGTGCAGACAGCCCGATATACTTGCTAGCTGATGGGACTGGCTGCGTCCGCCAGCTGGCTGTCGCGGCCAAGTCGCGATGCGTTCTATCTATCTGCGGTCGCTGACTTGCGTTTGGTCGCCAGCGTTACGATGATAACGGCGAAAAGCGCGACGACGTATCCTGCGAGCCTCTCGGGAACAACTGACTGAAGTGTAGAGATGTTCTTCCAGACAAATGTAGTCAGCGACCCCGCGAGCATCCCTGCTATCACGCCTTGTTTGTTCAGTTTTCTCCAATAAAGCGATAGCACAATGATCGGCCCGAACGAGGCGCCCAGGCCGCCCCAGGCGTAGGAGACCATCGAGAACACGAGTTCCTTGGTGGTCAAGGCGAGAACCAGGGCCGCGAGACCAATGGCAAGCGTGGCGACGCGTGAGATCAGGACAAGGGTCTTCTGGCTGGGGTTTTTGCCCATCACCCTGTGATATATGTCCTCGGTGACCGCGGACGTGGCGACGAGAATCTGCGAATCGGCGGTGGACATCATCGCTGCGATTGCGCCGGAGATGAATATGCCGGCGAGCCAGACAGGGAGCAGCCTCGTGGCCATGATCGGCATGAGTTTCTCTGGGTCGCCGAACTCGTTGGCTCCGTAGAGACCGAGGCCGACGAGGCCGATTAGAAGCGAGCCGGTGAAGGCGAGCACTGCCCAGACTATGGCGATCTTGGTGGCCTTCTTCGCATCGCTGGGATTTCTCATGGCGATGTAGCGCAGGACGAGATGTGGCTGGCCGGTGTAGCCCAGGCCCCAGCTGAGGCCGTTTATCACGAACAGGACTGCTCCAAGTCCCAATGCGCCCCCCACCCACGATGCCTTGTCAGCGCCCTGTTGGGCCAGGGCTTGTGATATGGAGAGCGTTCCGATTTTGCCCGCCTCAGAGAGCTCTATTATGCCCACGATGGGGAGAATGACGAGGGTGCCGAGCATTATGATGCCTTGCACCAGGTCTGTCCACGCCACGGCAAAGAATCCGCCAAGCATGGTGTAGAGCAGAATCACCCCGGCGCCGATCAGAACGCCCCAGAAATTCGGTATGCCGAACGTTACGTTGAGGACTTTGCCAGCCCCGCTGAACTGGGCGGCGACATAGAACGTGAAGAAGAAGATAATGATGACCGAGGCGATTATCTGTATGGATTTGCTATCCTTGGCGAACTTCTGAGTGAAATACTCCGGCAGCGTCAGTGCATCGTATTTGCCGGAGTCCTCACGGAGTCTTCGCGCTATGAAGAGCCAGGAAAAAATGATGCCCAGGACGCAGCCCAGCGCGGTCCAGGTCTCGCCGAGGCCGACGGACAATGCAGCTCCGGTCATTCCGAGCAACAGCCAGGCCGATTCACCGGACGCCCGTTCAGAAAACGCGATGACCCAGGGATTCAGCTTTCGACCGCCTATGAGGTAGTCAGCCTGAGTCTTGTTCTGTTTAGCAGTGAGTAGTCCGATAAACAGAACGATGACTAAATACGCGATGAATCCAGTAAGCACTGCGGTCATTTGGTCCTCCTTTCTTCGTGCTTAGGGCTTTGGTCTGTCAGTCTTGGATGTTCACTGTGGTCAGTGCACCTTTCAGGATTTACGGAAAGATATAAGAAGGATGATGGCCAGCACAATCGCCGACAGAAAACCTATAACAGAGTAGAAGAACAGTGCCGAAGTGTTGGAGTGGATCTCAACCGCGGCCAAATAAGAGGAGCCGATTATCAATGCACTGATGATCATGCCGAGCGTGAGTCGGTAGCCGACCTTTTCGAGCCTCGAGGAGAAGTTTTCCAGGCCCTTATGGACAAAGCCGATCTCCATTTGGCTCTCCTTCAAGCGGCTCAGTATGGCCGAGACGTCCTTCGGCAGCGTTTTGGAGAGGTTGGCATAGTTGCGCAACGTCTCCCACGCTGTTTTGGCTATTTGCGCGGGCCCAAGGCGCTCGTGGATGAATTTTTTGACGAAAGGTTTGGCAAACTCGACCATGTCGAAGTCCGGGTCGAGTCGGCGTCCAACGCCCTCAATGGTGACCAGGGCCCTGGAGAGAAGCATTAGGTCCTTCGGGAACCGTATCTTGTGCCGCTGCATCGTTTGGACGAGGTCGGAGAACAGCGATGTAACCATCACGCTCTTGAGCGGGATGCCCACGTAAAGGTCGCAAAGCTCCATCGTGTCCCGCACGAATGCGCCTCTGTCGAAGCTCGGTATTGGCGGCTGGTTTCTAAGCAGGATGTCCGCCACCTTCTCCGGCCGGCCCTGCGACAGCTCGACCAGCACTTCGGCGATCATCGTCCTGGTCGCGGGATCGGTTCTGCCCACTATCCCGTAATCCACAAGGCCCAGCCTGTTACCGGGCAGCAGGAACATGTTGCCCGGATGTGGGTCGGCATGAAACAAGCCGTAGGACAGGATCTGCTTCAGGATAATCGCAGCGCCGTTGCGCGCTATCGTCTTGCGAACTGACGTCGGAAGCTCGTCGAAATCGATTCCCGACAGCTTTTGGCCCACCAGCCTCTCCTGCGTCAGCACCTTCTGGCTGCAATATCCCCAATAGACCTTCGGGATGTGGATCGTCTCATCACCCTCAAAGTTCGCCGCGAAGCGGTCCATGATGCGGCCCTCCCGTGCTAGATCGACCTCCTTGTT
>QMNL01000052.1 GCA_003647755.1 Candidatus Coatesiibacteriota bacterium | reverse complement strand
TTCTTTGGCGTTGATCCGTAGGTTGCACCTACGGCTACTCACGTTCATCCCCTTACGGGGATGGAGGAAGGACGCCTTCAGTTGAGCACGCCCGGGCACGATTACGAAAACTCCTATTCATTAGGAGCTTGACAATTAGATGGGGGAGTTATCAAATATCATAAGGATATGGTAAAAACATGCTACATATAAGGATGTGCTCCGCTAATGTGGGAGCCTAAAACCATGCTTTGAAAATGAGGAGGTAACCGGATGCGAAACGTGTTCGTTAGCGGGCTTTTCCTGGGGCTGGTAATGGTTATGTGCGGGATGTGGGGCAGCGCTTTGGCGCAGCAGGGGCCAGATGTTTACATATTCATCGCGAGCCCTTCGACTGCCAAAGAGGAGCCAGACGCGAACGGGGATTTCCTGATCGAGTGGCTGGACGGCGATTTTGGCTATATCAGTCTCTATTACGACTCGGATAATCAGGAGGGTGGGGAGACTCTGATAAATCCTCTGCCTCTGCCGGCCAAGGATTTCAAGGACTTCACGTGGAACACCAACGACCTGCCGAACCTGACGGAGTGGTATATTGTCGGCAAGATAAAGCTGTCGCTGGATGAGAACGAGCCCTGGATCATGACGAGCTACAGCAAAGGGACTGTCTACATAAATCGTTTAATCGAGCCGGTGATACGGGTTGGTCCTGACGCGGATGTGACGGCCGACAGGGGCTTAACGCTTACTTTCCAGCTGAGAGGCTCAGGTTACTACTGGCTGTTCTATGACGTGGACAGGGAGCCTGGGGGTGAGGGGCTGATCACGGGCCCATCCGATCCCTTCGTGTTTCCAGACTACACATTTGCTACCTATGACTGGGACACCAGCAACCTCCCCAACGGTCAGAGCTATTACATTGTCGGCAAGACCAAGGCGAATCTCACCGACGCCGATTGGTGCTATTCTGAGACCTCGCTTGGCCGCGTGATGATCGATCACACTCTGCATTACCAGATCAACGTTCAAGAGCCTGCTGGAAGCGTCTATCTACCTGCGGGCGAAAGCTTTACGGTGAAGTGGGACGACGGGGACCCGAACGTCTCTGCCTACGTGATCCTCTATACCGACACTGACGTTGACGGCGACCCCTCGGACGACGTGAGACGCTCGCCACTGCCGATTGAGGTGCGCGACAAGCAAAACCAGTTCTCCATAACATTCAGCGACTTGAGCGACCAGCCGGGCAACACCTACTACGTCATCGCCAGAATCAAGGAGAGCAGCCAGGGTGATGGCGGCGAGACGCTGGCGGAGAGCATCAGCGACGGGACGATCACTCTCTACAACAAGTCAGCACAGGACACCACTCCGCCCGCGGCGGTTCACGACTTGAGAGCAGAGCCTCGGGGGGACGGCTCAACTATCACCCTCAGGTGGACGGCGCCCGGCGATGACGGAAATTATGGAACCGCCTCGTCTTACGACATCCGCTACTCGACGCATATATTTGAGAGCGACGCGGACTTCCAGGGCGGAACCTCTGTCCCGTATGTGGACGAGAAGACCGGCAACAGACCACTTCGGTCCGGATCGCCGCAAAGGTTAGACGTTAGTGGGCTTGACCCAGCGACCGTATATTACTTCGCCCTCAAGACGACGGACGACGCAGGTCTGACTTCGCCCATGTCCAACATCGCCTGGACTGACTCGATGCCGGTCGTGCTCTCCTCGTTCGAGGCGGTGCCTGGCTTCGAGAGAATCACCCTGAACTGGACGACGGCCTCTGAGACCGATGCGCTGGGCTGGCATGTGGCGAGGCGCGGTGGCCTCAACGGCACATTCCGAACAATCACAAGCCAGATGGTCCGGGCGGCCGGGACGAGCTCTGAGCCACACAACTACACCTACACTGACACTGATGTTTCAGCGGGCATCACCTACTACTACAAGCTGTTGCTCTACAACCTTGATGGGAGCAAGGAGGAGAGCAAGGTAGTTAGCTGCTCGCCGCTTGCGGGCCCGGCAGGGCCTACGTCCGATTCGTGCCCCTTGATCCTCGCAGGTGGGTTCGTGGGCTCGGTCGTAAACTCATCCACCGGCGGGAGCCTGACGGTCATGGCGATCGTGGACCCCTACACTGGTTCAGGCCAGATCGAGAGAGACGAGCTATACTACAAGGGCATCCCAACCGGGATACTCCTTTACGATGATGGGACGCATGGAGATGATGTCGCAGGGGACAACACATTCCATAACACAATAGACGTTGGTCCGGGCCTTACGCCTGGCAACTACGTGCTGGAGATCGTTGCCACTGACACCGATGGCAACCAGAGCCCAGTATTCCCCTATGTTACGGTCAGGTAAGCCAGAAGGTTTAGAGACCAAACACGACTATTTGATGGCGAAAGCGGCGCGGCGAAGAGATTTTCCGCCTGGGGCCAGTTGTGAATGCGAGCAACGTTCAACGCTGGCGGCCGGGGTGGTTGGGCCGGGGCGGTTGAAGCTGTATGAGATAATTCTCTCGGACGCCGGATCCTGAGTGGATCAGGGAATTATGAACGTCAAGAGCCTGCACCCGTGGAACGTTTCTTACGCTGATGCAATCAAACTTCAGCGCGAGCTGGCCGAAAGGGTCATTCGGCAGTCGAGGCTGACCCTCGACTCCATTCGGCTTGTCGCTGGGGCCGATGTCTCCTATTCAAGGGCCACAAATCGCTGCTACTCCGCAGTGGTCGTGTTGAGCTTCCCCAAGCTGGAGCCGGTCTGCCAGGAGTCGGCCATAGCGGACGCGACTTTCCCCTACATACCGGGGCTTTTGTCGTTCCGCGAAATTCCCTCTCTCGTGCTGGCTTTCGAACGCCTCGAGACCACCCCGGATGTGGTCATTGCCGATGGCCAGGGCATCGCCCACCCGAGGCGCTTGGGCTTGGCATCTCACCTGGGACTTCTGCTGGACATGCCAACGGTGGGTTGCGCCAAGTCGCGGCTCGTGGGAAAGTTCGAGCAGCCGGGCCAAGAAAAGGGCTCAAGCACAGACCTCATGCACAGAGAAGAGCTCATCGGAGCCGTTCTGAGGACCCGGACCGGTATCTCACCTGTCTTCGTCTCAATAGGGCACAAGATCGACCTGCCAACTGCCGTCAAGCTCGTGCTTGCGTGCTCGCCGAAGTTCAGACTGCCGGAGACGACGCGCGCCGCACACAACGTAGTCATCAACATGATGAGAGATAATGAGAGACAACAGATTCCAAACACTTAAAGGCAAAGGAGGCTGAGTTTCAAGAATGATTATCGTAACTACCAGCGAGATTCAGGGCAAGAAAATCGTCAAGACGCTGGGCCTGGTCAAGGGTAATACCATCCGGGCGAGGCATATTGGCGAGGACGTCATCGCCACGCTAAGAACGGTTGTCGGAGGCGAAATATCCGAGTACACCAAGATGCTCGCCCAGGCGAGGGAGGAGGCGCTCCGCAGGATGGAGGAGGACGCACAGAAGCTCGGCGCAAACGCCATTGTATCGGCGCGATTCTCCACCTCGGCAATCATGCGAGGCGCGGCGGAGCTTCTGGCATACGGGACCGCGGTCGTCGTGGAGTAATTAGAGACTGGGCCTCGGCTGAGGAAGAGGCCGCCCATGTCAATGGAACGCCACGTCGGCATGGTTGACATCGGGCGATAGATACCGTTATCGGTCGTCGTAGCCCCTTGTCGAGGCAAAATGGGCGTGTCTAACACGCCTCTACGTGATCGCCTCAACCAGGAGCTTGCCCAACGTTTCGGCGTTCTTGAGCGGCCTCAAGTACCTGTCCTTCTCCGGGTCGCCGATGCAGCCAACGCCGAGATTGGGATGCGATTTGAGCAGGACTGGCTTCATTCTCAGTCCCAGTGCGAACTCTTGAAGCCTCTCAAGCACCGGCGTGGGAGTGTCCTGCCCCGAAACCGCAACAAAGCCGCAGGGCATGTCCTCAAGCGGGGTCTGTCGTCGGGACGTTGAAGTGAGTAGCTCATGCTGAAGGCAGTTGAGGCGAGGGTTTCACCGGGACCCGTCTCCAACTAGAACAACTTTCAGCGTCTCCATGATGATGAACAGGTCAAGCCAGATCGAGAAGTTCTGGATGTAGCCGAGGTCATATTTGATCTTGATCTCGGGAATGGTGGCGTATCCGCCATGTATTTGTGCGAGGCCGGTTATCCCGGGGAGCACGGCGAACCGCTGCGGGTAGCCGGGTATTCGTTGCGCATACTCTTCAACGAAGACGGGTCTTTCGGGCCTGGGTCCCACGAAGCTCATCTCGCCCTTAATGATGTTCAGAAGCTGCGGTAGCTCATCCAGCCTGGTCTTTCTCAGGATGCGCCCGATGGTAGTGATGCGGCTGTCGGCGCTGTTTGACAGGACAGGGCCGGTTGCTCTCTCGGCATCGGGTGTCATGGTTCTGAACTTGATTATCCTAAAGGGCTTGCCGGCCTTGCCTATTCGTTCCTGCTTATAGAAGACGGGGCCTCTTGAGGTGATCTTCACAAGTAGGCCGACGAGCAGGAAAACCGGCAAGAGAGCAAGGAGGAGACCCAAGGACAATATGCCATCAGCGACGCGCTTGATCGCTAGTTGGAATGTGGGCTTCAGCGCTGATTCAATCTCGATTAGCGGCACGTCTGATATTCTGAAATCCTGTAATCTCCCGATTAGCACCTCGTAATCAGAAGGGATAACTGAAACGTGAGACCGGCGCGAGGAGGACATCAGCCTCGGCAAGAAATCCTGCTGCCAGCTGTTGGGCGAGGCGATCATGACCTCATCCACTCCGAGCTCTTCGATGATGTCGGGTGCGCATGAGATGTCGCCCAGGACAGGAAAGCCACATATCACGTGCTCATCGGTGTTCTCGGTCGGTGCGCGGAGAACGCCGACAACCTCGAGTCGGCACATTCGGCTCTCGCTGAGTTGTTTGAGCAGGTTTCTTGCAACGGTTGATGTGCCAACGACGATGGTCTTTTTCTTCGGCCTGCCCTTAACCAATACGAGGAAAGATAAGGTCCTGAAGGCGCCGATGAAGGTGCAGTTAAGCAACCAGAAGATGGGGAAGATCGACCTTGGGAACGGCACGTTTCGCAGAAAGAAGTAGAAAGCAGCGAGCAGGATTGTCTCGAGGGTTATGGCGGCCACTATCGGTCGCAAACGGACCCTGACCTGAAATGCGTCAAGCGGCTCATAAAGACCAAAGAAATAGAAGATGACGACCTGGCCGGGGATGAGCAGCCACACGTAATGCCCCACGTCGTAGATACGGTGAGCGGGCATCACATCATCGAATATGAAGAAGGTGAAGTTCGACCGAAGCCAGAACGCGGCGAGGTATGAGGCGAGGGCGATCGCTACATCACCCACCAAGAGCAGAAGTTGATCAAAAGCGGTGCGCGTCGAGCGACTGAGACCACGTCGCTTGCCTGCCTGCGGCGCCTCAGTCGTCAACCTTCGAGGGACTTCAGCACGCATTGGATCGGCAATACTACGAGACGAAAGATCATCTTGGGGAATGCGAGTGCCCATATAGCAATGAATACCACAAAATTGAACGCAAGTGAATGTCTCGAGGCGAAATGCTTCTTGTAGAACTTCAGCATCGAATCGTAAAAGCACAACAGGGAAAATATGGGCCTACGGCGCATCGAGACTCCCTTTTGGTGGATGACAGATGCAAATGGCACAAACCAGACAGATTCCCCTAACTTCGAGGCGCGAAGGCAGAAGTCGAGGTCCTCCCCGAACAGGAAGAACTGCTCGTCGAATGGCACTCTCTTGGCTAATTCCCTTGGGAACATGCAAAAGCTGCCCGAGACCGCGCCAACCTTGTGTGCTCTGTCGTTTGTGCTGTCGGGGAGGTTATATAGCGGCAATCTGCGGGAATTAGGAAAGAGGAGCGAGATGCCAGTCAGGCGCAGGAGGGCGGCTGTGGGAGTTGGGATTGCCCTTCGGCAAGCCTTCTCCAGCGAGCCGTCTGGGTTAACGACCTTCCCGCCGACAATGCCCCGCCGGCCATGTCGTTCGATGAAGTTGACAAGCGGCGAGACGAAGTCAGACCGGGCCTCTGTGTCGGGGTTTAACAGCAGAATGAACTCGCCCGAGCAGGCCTTGACAGCGGCGTTAACGGCTCTTGCGAAGCCGACGTTCCGCGGCGAGCGAATCAGCCTGACGGTCTCCAGCGTCTGGCTCTGTAAGACCAAACTGTCATCGCTCGAGGCGTTATCCCAGATGACGATCTCGGCGTTCGGTGCAAACTTCAGCACTGACGCGACACATCGGCGAAGGTAGCTGCCCGTGTTGTAGTTGATGACAACGATGGAGACCTTGGGCTGTGCACTACGTTGAGCGGCGAGCGTAAATGCTGTTGTATTTTCACCAGGTCTGCGTTTGACTGAGCTCATGGCTTACGCTATTTTCCCGTTGTGATTGGTGCGAGGCAAGAGTTGGGCTCTGAGGTGCAAATGAATCTATCGAAACGCCCCGAGGTGGGACACAGACTTTGTGCACGCGCGCTCTGGGCGGCTGGGCTCATTGTGAGCGGGGTCGCCTTTGGCGTGCTCATGTCCATAAAGCCACTTCTGTTGAAACTGAACACTCTGCTGCCGCCTTTCTGCTATCTCGTCGCCGCCATTGCCTCGGCGTTACTCCTGAGGGAAGTCTGGTCAATTACTACGATCAGGCCAGAGGGCCGAACCAAACTGTCCCGTGCGCTGCGGAGGCTCATCATCAGATTCTTGCTTCCTATTGCCTTCTTAATTGGACAGGGAATCGGTATCTCCAGACAGCGACTGATGTCATCCTTCGTCCAAATGAACAACAAACTCACGATGGACAAACACTTGGCACTGAAGCCGGATGAGATTCTTATCCTGCTTCCCCAGTGCTTGCAAGCTCCGGAGTGCGACCGCAGATTGACCAGCGATATACATAACTGTAGGCGGTGCGGCAGGTGCGACATGGCGGCGCTGTTGGACGTGTTTGACAAGTATGATGTTAAGGCGTGTGTTGTTCCCGGCGGGACACTGGCAAGGGAAATGGTCAAGACCCATCGGCCAAAGGTCATTCTTGCCGTAGCGTGCGAGAGGGAGCTTTCCTCCGGGATATTGGACACGCATCCGATACCTGTCGTGTCAGTAGTCAACGATAGGCCAAATGGGCCGTGCATCGGGACGCGGGTATCGCCCGATGCGGTCGATGCTCTGTTGCAGCGCTTGCTTGACAAGACCTGTTATGCTAAGGATAGCATACGGGCAACGGACCTGGGTCAACATCAGACTGAGAGGAAAGAACAACGTGACAGCGAGGCGAGCAGTGGTGCAAGCTGAGTTCGACATCTCTGCCGAAGTGGAGCGCATTCAAGAGCAACTTAACAGGCTGATCGAGCGCGTTACGGCCTACGGCTGGGACGAATCTCTGGAGAGGGAGCGGTTCCAGCCACACATCGATGTATATGAAAACCGGAGTTCCCTGGTAATCGTGGCCGAGCTGCCGGGCGTAACTGCTTCGTCAATACAGGTTTACGGTCTTCAGGGCGCGATACACATAGAGGGCGTGAAAGAGGCAAACTATCCTCCTTCTGGGAATGCAATGTTCCACATCTTTGAGCGGAGTTTCGGCAAGTTTGAGATCAGGGTGCCCATCCCTTGTCCGGTCCAGTTTCGCGAGGCCAAAGCGCATTATTCGGACGGGTTGGTCAGGGTAACGCTGCCCAAGATCAAGGAGCGACGTTGCACGAAGTGTGTCATTCCCGTGGAGGTCAGATGAGAGCTGCCGGAATGGAGCAGGGCACCACGATGGGTCTGGCTAGTGCATTGTGGTTCGTGAACAGGGCGAGACAATGACTGAGCGCAGAGGCCCGGAGAAATCAGCGCCAGTGGTCGCGGTCGTGGCAGGCAGCAGGTCTGACGACAAACTCATAGACGAGGCGGCACGGACGCTGTCTGGGTTCGACGTGCCTTGCGAAAAACGGATAATCTCGGCACACAGAACACCTGACCAGGCGCTCGAGTTTGCACGTGGGGCGAGGTCAAGAGGCCTGAAGGTGATCATTGCGATTGCTGGAAAGGCGGCTCACCTCGCTGGAGTCATCTCGTCAGCTACAACATTGCCGGTCATTGGCGTTCCAGCAAAGACCTCTGACCTGGGCGGACTGGATTCGCTGCTGTCCACGGTGCAGATGCCATCGGGCGTCCCCGTCGCAACCGTTGGCATCGGAGGCGCCAAGAACGCCGCACTGCTGGCTGTTGCCATCCTGGCCCTCTCGGACGAGGCGCTCGCGAGGATCTACACGGACTTCAGGGCCGAGCTTGCCAAGAGTGTGCAGGCAGACGATCGGGCTGTCAAAAAGGGCGATTGACAGTCAAGCGAGGCGGTTGGTCCGGCTCGATGTCATGGGGAATTAAAAGCACCTCGTCTCCATTCAGCATAGGACCCTAACCAACACCAGAGTAACCGGCGTAAACTGAGCCTATCGCCCTACTGGCCGGAGGGCCCGACGACTTTTCTCTCAAGAAGCGTTACCTTCATCTCAACCCTGTCGATTGGGTTGTCCCGCGCATCCGTCTTCACAGCTGCTATCTTATCGACTACATCCATCCCCTTGATGACCTTG
>QMNL01000051.1 GCA_003647755.1 Candidatus Coatesiibacteriota bacterium | reverse complement strand
TACGGGGATGCAGGAAGGACGCCTTCAGTTGAGCAGGCCCGGGCACGATTACGAAAACTCCTCAAGATGGAATGAGAGAACTTGGCGAGCAAATCCTGTTGACCATCACCAGCGCAGCACATAACCTAAGTTGCATGAGGGCTGTCATACTCCAGCCGGGATATCTGCCTTGGGTAGGCTTTTTTGACCTGGCGGCGAAATCAGATATTTTCGTAATTCTGGACTGCGTTCAGTTCGACAAGCGTTCGTGGCGGAATAGGAATCGGATTCGGACCGCGACTGGCTGGCAGTGGCTCACGGTGCCAGTGCTGACGAAGGGCAGGTTCACGCAACGGATTGACGAGACGATGATCGACAACACGCATAATTGGGCGCACAAGCACCTCGCTGCGATCAGGACTTGCTATGCGAGGGCGCCGTATGTGAAGGAGTTTTGGCCGCTGCTTAGCGAGGCGCTCAGCCGAAGGTGGGAGAGGTTGCTCGACCTGGACATGTATCTGATCAAGATGATAGACGATGCCTTCCAGCTGGGCACGAACTACGTGATGGCGTCAAGCTTATCTCCGTCCGGCAGGAAGGCGGACCTTATCCTTGAGATATGCAAGATAGTGGGCGCGGATCATTACCTCAACGGGGATATGGGGCGCAGCTACCTCGAGCCGGGGCCATTCGAGGCCAACGGGATCAAGCTGGAGTTTCACAATTACACGCACCCGATCTATCCACAGTGTTATGATGGTTTCGAGTCGCACATGTCTGCGATTGACCTGCTCTTAAACTGTGGCGCAGACGGAAGGAGATATATCTTGAGGCGTGCTGAGCCGGTGAAAGAACCTGATATGGGCCCTATGAAATGACGAAGTTCAAGGTCTGCCTGGTTGCTCTTTACAATACCGAGCTTTCGGGCGTTCGTTACATTCATTCGCTATTGAAGTCGAAGGGGTTTGACGCCTCGATCATTTTCTTCAAACGGCTGAACATAAACGACGGGACGCCCGCTAGCGAGAAGGAGCTCAAGCTGTTCGCCGACCTGCTCGCACGCATCAACCCGGACCTTCTGGGCATTGGCATCGGTTGCTCGACATTCCGCAACACGGCGGCCGAGCTGACCAGGCGAGCACGGGGCGTCGTCAGTTGCCCTATCGTCTGGGGAGGTGTGCACGTAACGGTTACCGCAGACCGGACGCTCTCGGAGCATGACCTGCTCGTGATTGGCGAGGGCGAGGGTGCGATGCTGGAGCTTTCACAGCGGCTCGAAAGGGGCGAGAGCATAGATGACATCAGGAACGTGTGGCTCAGGCGCGATGGTAGCGAGATCAAGAATCCTGTCCGGCCACCGATTCAGGACCTCAACTCGCTCCCGTTTCACGACTTCACGAATGACGGCAAGTTCTTTATTAACGGTGATGAGCTCTTTGAGTTTGACCCGCTCGTTAAGGAACACGATCTCTACCAGATAATGACTACCCGCGGTTGCCCGTTTGCCTGCACATACTGCGCAAACAGCGTCTATCACCGCCTTTACGAGGGGATGGGCAAGATCGTGCGCACCCGCTCTGTCCCGAACGTGATGGAAGAGCTCGAATACGCCATGGAGAAGCTCCCCCACATAAAACAGATCGCCTTCTACGACGACGTGTTTGGATTGGACCTTGACTGGGTGCGGGACTTCTGCGAGCAATACAAGGCCAAGATCGGCATTCCATACTGGGTCTATGTGCATCCGAAGACCGTGTCGGAGGAGCTCATCCGGATGCTTAAGGACAGCGGCCTCATTTACGCGGATATGGGCGTTCAGAGTGGCTCGCAGCGTGTTCGGAACCAGTTCTTCAAGAGACTGGACACCAACGAGGGCATTCAGAGGGCCATGTCCATTCTCAACAAACTGAAGGTCAAACCACGGCTTGACTTCATCATGGACAACCCTTTTGAGAACTCCCAGGACAAGCAGGAGATGCTCAACCTTCTCTTGAGCTTCAAACGCCCATTCGAGTTTCGTCTCTATTCACTGGCCTATTTCCCCGGCGTTGAGCTCACGCAGATGGCGCTAGACCGCGGGTTCATAACGGAGAACGACATCGAAGATGTCGCCTGCAAAACCATGACACAGTGGTTCGTCTCGTCCGATTTCAAGCGCTCCAAAGAGGATGTCTTCTTCAACAGCCTCGTCTCCCTGACGGGCAAGTCCTTCGTGCCGAGGTTCTTTATCCGCGCTCTTTCCAGGGTTAATCTGCTGCGACACTTTCCCACGCCTCTGGTCGTTCTGTCGACGGTCGCAAACATGATCCGCTTCTTGTGGACTGGGATAAAACTCACCCTGAAAGGTGAGGTCTCCCTTGCGATGATCAAGAAGCACGTCAAGTTCGTTCTCACCGTCAACAGGTGACGGCTGAAGTGGTCTCGTGTGCTCCAGCAGTTCGGGGTTGACGGTCGATGAGTTGGCGTTTGTGCCTGCATAGGCTCTTGGCGGAGATGTTGCCCTCTTATATTGCTTTTGACTGATAGTGTTAGGGGAATCAAGGATTGAATAGACAATTCGTTCATCTTCATGTTCATACGGACTACAGCGTCCTCGATGGGATGTGCTCCATCAACAGGCTCGTAGGCAAGGCGGTAGAGTGGGGGATGCCCGCAATCGCGATAACGGACCACGGCAACCTCTTCGGGGCGATCGAGTTCTACCAGGCGTGCACCGCCGCTGGCATAAAGCCGATAATCGGCTGTGAGGTTTACGTTGCGCCTCGCGGGATGACGGACCGGGACAGCCAGCAGGACAAGCAGACCGAGACCTCGCACCTCGTGCTTTTGGCCAAGAACTTCGAGGGTTATTTGAACCTTGCCAAGCTCTCATCCGAGGCATACATCAACGGCTTCTTCTACAAACCCAGGATCGATAAGAGGCTTTTGGAGGCGCATTCGTCGGGGCTGATCGGGCTTGCCGCTTGCGCCAAGGGCGAGGTGAATCGGTTTCTCAAGCGCGGCGAGCACGGCAAGGCGAGGGCGGCCGCGGCCTTTTATCAGGAACTTTTTGGCCCGGGCAACTTCTTCATCGAGATAATGAGTAACTGCCCAGTTCAGAGGGAGCTGGTGGGCCGGCAGGTAGCGCTGGCAAGGGAGATGAACATCCCGCTGGTTGCGACGAACGACTGCCACTACGTTGAGAAGAGGGATGCGAGGGCTCACGATGCGTTGCTGGCGTTGCAGCAGAAGAAGAAGGTCGCTGACGACGACCGGCTCAAGTTCCCGACGGAGGAGTTCTACTTCAAGTCACCGGCGCAGATGTTCAGCGAGTTCTCGGACTTCCCCGATGCTTGTGAAAACACGGTGAGGGTGGCCGAGATGTGTGCGGACAACATCCTGGAGCCGGCAATGGGCCGCTATCTCACGCCGGAGTTCAAGGTCCCCGATGGCTACGACCTCGACAGATATCTAGCGCACTTGGTGAACGATGGGCTGGACAGAAGATTGGCTGCGCAGAGGCAGCGGATGAGCGCGGATGAGTTCGGGCAGCTCGCCAGAACGTATCGCCAGCGTCTTGAGATGGAGATGGGCGTGATACGCGAGACCAAGTTTGCCGGCTATTTTCTGATCGTCTGGGATTTCATTCGCTTCGCCCGCGAGCGAGGCATCTCGGTCGGGCCCGGCCGAGGCTCCGCGGTTGGCAGCCTGGTCTGTTATTGTCTCGGCATCACTGATATCGACCCGATCAAGTATGGCCTTCTGTTCGAGCGCTTCCTGAACCCGGAGAGGATCGGAATGCCCGATATAGACATCGATCTCTGTCAGGAGCGTCGGGAGGAGGTCTTCTCGTACCTTCGAGACAAGTATGGCGAGCAAAATGTGGCACAGATCATCGTTTTCCACAAGTTCAAGACCGATTCGGTGATTCTGGACATGGCGCGGGTGCTGTCGATTCCGTCTCAGAAGGCAACCCTTGTCAAGTCACTCATCCCGCCGGGCATGAAGTTGGACGACGCCATCGAGCTGGTGCCGGGCCTTCAGGCCTCGATGAGGGAGGATGCGCAGGTAGCCCAGCTAGTGGATATGGGGCGGAGGCTGGATGGTCTGACGAGGCACGTTGGGAAACACGCGTGCGGCGTGGTCATCTCGCCCAAGCCGCTCTCCGAGATCATCCCGCTGTATAAGGCATCCGACAAGAACGAAATAATGACGCAGTTCCACATGGAATCGATCGGGGAGCTTGGCCTTCTGAAGATGGACCTCTTGGGCCTGAAGACATTGACCATGATCGCAAGGTGTGTCGCCCTGATCGAGGAGAGCCGCGGCATCAAGGTCAACATCTCTCAGATTCCGCTCGACGACAAGGATACGCTCGCCCTCTTCGCATCGGCTGACACTATGGGCGTGTTCCAGTTCGAGAGCACCAGCATGAGGAGCCTTCTGAAGGAAATAAAGCCCGACTGCTTCGAGGACCTCGTCGCCTGCAACGCTCTTCATCGGCCCGGCCCGATGAAGTCCGGGATGGTCGAGGATTACGCAAAGCGCAAACATCGCCGGCAGAAGATCGACTACCTTGGATTTGACCAGCTGAAGGACGTTTTGGCTGAGACGAACGGCGTGGTTGTCTATCAGGAGCAGGCCATGCTCATCTCCAACGTGATCGCTGGATTCACCTATGGTCAGGCAGACGTGCTCCGCAGGGCGATGGGCAAGAAGAAGATGAAGGAGATGGAGTCGATGCGCAAGAAGTTCGTCTCCGGCGCCGTGGAGCGCGGGACGAACGAGCGTCGCGCCAACAAGCTGTTCGACCTGTTGGCCGGCTTCGCCGAGTATGGCTTCAACAAGTCCCACTCGACGGCCTACGCCTACCTCGCTTATCAGTGCGCATACCTAAAGGCGCACTATCTCCCTGAGTTCGTCGCGGCCATACTGAGCATCAACCGCGGCGACTACGCTTCTTTGCGATCAAAACTGGCCGAGTGCCGGGGGCTGGGCATACGGCTTCTGCCTCCGGACATCAACAGAAGCAAGGCCGACTTCTCGGTTCTCGAGGGCTCGATCCTATTTGGCCTGTCCGCCATCAAGGGGATCGGCCAGGGAATCGTGTCAGAGATCATCGCCGCCCGTGATGAGGCCGGCCCGTTCAAGTCAATGGTCGATTTCTGCAAGAGAGCGCCTCAAGGGGTAGCCAAGCGGAACGTGCTTGAGAGGCTCATTCAGGCCGGAGCCTTCGACTGTTTCGGGCTATCGAGAGCACAGCACACAGAGATGATTGACGCCGCACTCAACCTTACCGCTGCGTCCCGCGAGGAGCAAGAAAGCGGGCAGCAGACGCTCTTTGGCGGCATGCAGGCCGGAACTAAGGACGCATCGGAGATATCTGCGCCCGATGTCCCGGATTGGGATATTGACGAGCTTCTCGCCAAGGAGCATCAGGTTCTGGAGGCGTATCTCTCTGGCCACCCCCTCGAGAAGTATGCCTCGCTCCTCAAAAAGTTCACTGTCCGGCCGATAGCAGAGATCATCGAAAACGCCGGCACGATCAAGCCGGGCGAACGTGTTCGACTTGCGGGCGTGGTCATCGAGAAAGCGATCAAGACGACGAGGAACAAGGAGAGAATGGCCATCGTGCTCGTTGAGGACCTCACTGGCCTGTTCCGGGTCGTGATTTTCCCCGCCCTTTACAGGCAGATAGCGGGGCGCTTAAGCGAATCGGTCCCGCTGTCCATAACCGGGACAGTCAAGGTTGGGACCTCTGAGAACGATCAGGGCGACACGGTCGAGATATTCGCTGACGAGATATTCCCGCTGGATATGCTTCGAGAACAGTTCCTCAAAGAGATAAGAGTCAGGCTCGCATCGCGGCTCGTCAATCAAGAGCAGCTGAGGCTTTTGCGGGATGTCGTCAGGAGCTACCCAGGCCAGTGCACCCTGTTCATTCATCTGGAGCAGCTCGAGAGCAACGGGATCGATTCAGTCATCATCCAGGCTGGCGAGGAGTATCGTGTGTCCCCATCCGAGGGGTTCCTCGAGCGGCTCAAAGGTATTGGCCCGGTCATTGACACTATCGAGATATAGCACCGAGGCAGCATTCCCAGCCCAGCATTGCACCTCGCGGGCCGCCCATCTGCTTGGAGCGCCGTCATGAGCCGAGCCAGACCTGTAACTGCTCTCGCCCAAGACCTGACAGTTCTGGGCTGCCTCCTTGTCATGCCAATTTTGATGGCGACTCAGGCCGCACAGCCGTTCATTGTGCCCAAATGGCTGGCCATAGAGCTGGCCGCCGCGGCCCTTCTCGTCCTGTCCGCTTTGGACAGAGAAAAACGCTCTGCACCGCTCACAACCGCTCCGCTCGACTTTCCTGCCCTCATGCTTCTGCTTGCGTTTGGCCTCGCCTCCACTAGGTCTTTCGGAACGTGGACTGGACTGCGGTCTCCCGCCCATCTTCTCGCACTATGGGTCATATACCGGACTGTCTCGCAGGGTAAGCTGTCGCGGGAGCCTCGGAAGCTCTTTATGGTGGCGCTCGCCCCGGGGATTCTCCTGTCGCTCGGCACCTTGGCTGCGGTTTCTGCGAAGGCCCAGTCAAGCCCGCTGTTTACCGCCTCGCTGCTGGGGCACGGCAATTACGCTGGGCAATGGGGCATTCTTATCCTGCCGATCGCCGTTGCGCTATTCCTGTCGGTCTCTGGCAAAACCAAGACCCTGTTTGCCGGCGCAGCCACTGCCCTCATCTCTAGCTACCTTCTCATCTCAGACTGCCGAGGCGCGTGGCTTGCCCTGGCGGTAGCGACAGCTCTTCTGCTGTCTGTTCGGCGAGTCCGGCGACTATTGAGGGCAGCCTCCGTAAAACGACTTCTAGCGCTGGGAGCGATCTTTGCCCTTTCGGTTGCTTTCTCCGTCCAGGCCGGCTTCTTAGGCGATCGGCTACGTTCTTCCTTCGGGCCAAGCGACACAGGGACGAAGTTCAGAAAGCTCGCATGGAAGAGCACGCTCGAGATGATTGCCTCCGAACCGGTCCGAGGCGTTGGCTCCAACAACTTCGCCGCCTACTACCCGCGTTATCGTTCTGCCGAAGAGCGGTCGCTCTTTACGGAGAGGAGGTTTGTCAAAAGTCCTCATAACAGCTATCTCCTCGCGGCGGCAGAGGCGGGCCCCCTCGGGCTCATCGCGATCATATTCCTGGCCGCCGCGGCCCTTCGGATGTCGTTTGCATCCGTCAATCGTGCGGCTGGTAAGGATCGGATTTTGAGAGCTGGGGCAGTGGTCGCGGTCGTCGGAACACTTGTCCACACCGCCTTCAGCTTCAATCTGGAGAGTCCCGCCTCGGCCTTTTACTTTTGGGTGTTAGCGGGCGTTCTCTCGGCGCCAGCGAGGCCCGACGCCCCGTTTGAGCCAACCTCTCGCCGCAGACAGGCTGCGACTGCGGCTCTCTTTCTGCTCGCTGCCGCGTTTTTAGGCGCGACATCTTTCATTGACGCAAAGAGGATCGCGGCCTCAGCTGAGGCGCGGGCCGGATCATCGTTCAAACGGGCAGGCGGTCTTGCCCGCGCTGAAGAGAGCTTCCGCCAATCGCTGCGGCTGTGGCCCGAATCGCCGAACACGTGCCAGCTGTTGGCAAGGGTGATGATGCAAAAGGGCGAGCTGGATGCCTGCCGGAAGCTCAACGAACGGGCGCTCGCTCTCTGGCCCTACTTTCGGGACGCTATGCTGGATATCGGCCTCGTGAACTGGCGGCAGAACAAGCTTGAAAGGGCGGAGAAGTTTATGAGGAAGGCGCTTGATGTCGATCCCGCCTTTATGAGGGGACGCATCGCCCTGGGCAACCTGCTCGCCTCCCGTGGGGACTACGATTCTGCTATTGAGCAATACACGTTCGCTCTTGGCCGCCGATGGTCGCGGGAGAAGGCGCTTTACTACATCGCGGCCGCCAAGCTGGCTCAGGGAAGGGCGCTAGAGGCGCGGCACGCCGTAGAGAAGATCGCCGAAAGCAGGTTACTTTTTCTCGACAAACAACTCAGGGCCTCGATAACAGCAGAGACGATCTTGAGCGTGTTATCCGCCGGCGAGAAGTCCTTCCATCTTGTCGCACGGGACCGGGACCTGTGGCCTGTCTGGAAGAGCAAAACGCCGGGCAGAGCTCGGCTCGAGCCATCTCCACCCGCAGTTCGGGTCCTTTCGCAGTCCGATGGTCTAGTTACTCGCACCCGATCGGACGGGGCACGAGTGGAGCTCCAGTTCAGGAGGGTTATGGACTCCCGCGTTCGGGTCTATTCGCTCGTCGTGGATGAACACGGCGTTGAGCAGTCGTTCGATTTCCTTGCCGACGCCGAGTTTCACTCGAAGGCGCTCGCTCTTTATGGCCAGATTTTGGCCTTCCTGGGCGAGACCGCAAAAGCCAAACAGATGCTGCGCCATGCGCTCAACATAGACCCAGGCAATGCCCAGGCCCGTCAATTGTTGTCCGCAGAGCAGGCAGATGAGGCCAGGGATTGAGACGCGTGTCTTGGTCCTGTCATCTCTCGAACTATCGGCCTGACCTAAGCTCAGAAAGTGTTCTTAAGTGTGGCTACGCTCATCCCGATATCTATCAACCAGCCGATCGCGAAGAAAGATATGAGCGATGCGGCGACAATCGCCCGCCTCTTGGCCAGCCGGTCTGAAC
>QMNL01000415.1 GCA_003647755.1 Candidatus Coatesiibacteriota bacterium | reverse complement strand
TAGGTGCTGATTAGGAGGACTGAGGGCGATGTCGGCCTTCTTAGCGCTGTTTGACCCGTTTTGGGTGGAGAAGCTGAAGGATTGCGTCTTCGCTGCCTTCAATACACCGTGTTGTGCAGTCCTTATAGTTTGGAAGGGCAAGGCGATATACAAGATAGAGCTTGCAGCCGAGGCCGAGCGTCGCAAGTTCCTCCTCAAGATACCCCACATGATAGGCTCTTTTCACAGGCCGCCAACCGTGCTGAGGAAACAGATTCGCAGACATCTATCCGGCAAAGGCATCCCGGACTATTCCGCGGTCAAGTTGAACGAGGAGATTGGGACGCCGTTTGAGCGAGCAGTCTGGAACACGGTCAGAAAGATTCCCTATGGCCAAACGAGGACCTACGGCTGGGTCGCGGCGGAGACGGGCGAACGCAAGAGGGCTCGCGCAGTCGGTCAAGCGATGGCCAACAACCCCTTCCCGCTTGTTGTGCCGTGCCACCGCGTAGTCGCATCGGACGGCTCGCTCGGCGGGTTCTCCGGAGGGCTGGAGTTGAAAAAGGCACTGCTTGACCTGGAGCGGGCAGTCGCTCGGCGAGAGTTGCCGGCCTCGGCACAGTTGTGGCATCCTGACGATTGATAGCCGCGTTCGCGTTCGGCGTGGTGAGCACGTAGCAAGAAAGGGCAAACTTGTCGAAGATACAGTCGCTGAGGGATTTTCGGGCGAAGGTCAAATATCTTGGTGCGGAGAGGCTGCTGGGCTTCCTTGCACGGATGGGAATTCGAGGCAAGAGCGAGCTCTTTCTGCCAAGACTCATCGAGAGGCCCGAGGCCAACCGCGTCCTCGTCCTGGCACCCCACCCGGACGATGACGTCGTTGGCTGCGGGGGCACGCTCCGCAAGCACGTGCAGGCCGAGGACGATGTTATGGTTGCCTACCTGACCGATGGCTCGCGGGGAAGCACGGACCTGAGGGAGAGCCTGCATCTCGTCTCGAGGCGCAAGGACGAGGCGCAAAAGGCGGCCGCGGTTCTTGGCATCAAGAAGCTGAAGTTTCTTGGATTTCAGGACACAAAGCTTCAGTATTTCATAGCCGATTGTGCCAGCTTGATCGCCGATATTTTGGTCGAATACGAGCCTGATCTCGTCTATGTGCCGTTTCCGCTAGACTACAATCCCGACCACGTGGCTGCGACACGGGTGGCCGTGAGTGCCTTCGAGAGGATCGATTACTTGTGCGACATCTTCTGCTACGAGGTATCGCCTCCTATTCTCCCTAATCGCATAGTGAACATCACCGAGCAAGTGCACTCTAAAAAACATGCGCTTTCTTGCCACACAAGCCAGATGGAGCAGAACGATTACGTGAACGTTGTGGTAGAGGGTTTGGGCAGATACCGCACGCACGGGCTATTGAAGGGCAAGGGCTACGCCGAGGCTTTCTTCAAGTGCGACGGCGACTATCTAGCGTTTTTGCTGAAGAAGCTCGATGAGCGATGATTTGACGGGCGGTTCAGGTTCTACGTGCGGGCATGGTCTTTCTGGACTGTCATCTAGTTGACTAATGGGATGAATTTAACAACAAGGGGAGGAAAGGAATGGCAGCGCTGAACTACAAGGTGATTGGGGATGACATGCAGGCGGTCGTTCTCGAGCTGACCCAGGGGCAAGCGGTCAAGGCCGAGGCGGGCGCCATGATGTTTATGACTTCGGGTGTCGAGATGGACACGAAGATGGAGGGAGGCCTGTTTGGTGGCATCAAGCGGAAGATCGCCGGCGAAAGCCTCTTCATGACAACTTTTGCATGCCACGCCGCTAGTGGCACGGTGGCGTTCAGCTCGCCGTATCCGGGCAAGATAGTGCCGCTGGAGGTCTCCGGCCAGACGTTGCTTTGCCAACGAGACGCTTTTCTCTGTGCCGACCGTGAGATTGAGCTGGACATCGCGTTCACGAAGCGGCTCGGTGCGGGCTTCTTCGGGGGCGAGGGCTTCATCCTGGAGAGAATAACTGGCCACGGCATCGTCTTCCTGCAGGCATCCGGTGCTATCGTCCGAAAGGACCTCGCAAATGGCGAGTCGCTGAAGGTCGATACGGGCTGCCTCGTGGCGTTCGAGGGCTCGGTTGACTACGACATCCAGATGGTCGGCGGGATCAAGACCGCCTTCTTCGGGGGCGAGGGCCTGTTTTTGGCAAGGCTCACGGGGCCGGGGCAGGTCTGGCTCCAGACGCTTCCCTTCTCGCGCCTCGCCGACAGGGTGATAAGCGCCTCGCGGCGTTCGGTGGGCGAGGTTCGGCGTGGGCGGAGCCTTCTCGGCGGCCTGGGCGACCTCATCAGCGGCGACTGATGGGGCACAATTCTCCAGCGCCGGCGGACAGACGAAAATTCAGAGGCTGAGGCATGGGCAGGACCTATCGGGTTGACGTCTCGCCAGACGGAGCGTCGTTCCAGGCGGCAGCGGACGAGAACCTCATGCACTTGCTCGCCCGCCATTCGATTGTCCTGACCGCACCGTGCGGCGGCAAGG
>QMNL01000414.1 GCA_003647755.1 Candidatus Coatesiibacteriota bacterium | reverse complement strand
TCCGGCGAGTTATCATCCACAATCAACACATTTATCGTCGGATAAAGCCGAAAAAGCCGTGAGACAATGAGCTCGATGTTCTCCCTCTCATTGTAGGTGGGGATGATCACGATAGACTGCGATGCAGCGTCCGTGAGCTCCTCTGGGGTAAGGTCGGATTCGAAATCAGGCAAGAGGAGGGTGTTGTCAAAGGCCATCCCAAGACCTCGTTCTCGCTCGTCCCAACCGGTCTCCCCTGGGCGCGAGCCCCCCACCCACATCAAGCAACGGTCTACGCATCCCTCCTCGACGATAATACTGCTCCATCCGCGTTATGTCCGAGAAATACAGGATATTCTCTCTCAACCCGTAAAGCGCAGAAAGAACCATCGCCGGGCGTGCTGTCCGACCGTTCCTGTCAACCTTAAGCGTCATCCCCAGATACGCCTTGCCCCCCTCAACGCCGGTCATATTCAATGCGCCAACGAACCGACGGAGATCGATCTCGACCCTCCTCTTCGGCGTTACCTTCGAGACCATGATCGACCTCTGGGACAGCAGCCGCTCGATGAGCTCCTCGTGAAACTGTGACTCGTCCAGGTGCCCGAGGCCCAAAGCGTGCCCCGCCTCCGCCAGCCGCCCCAAGCTCACTACCACAGAGTAATCGATCTCGGAGACGAGAGCGCAGAGCGAGAGCGACTTCCTGAACAGGTGTCGAGCAGCCACAAAGCGTATCCCCTCCATCAGGCAGTCATTCATCAGGGAGATGACCTTCTCAGGCGAGACCGGCCTTGTAACCCTGATGTCCACGTATTCGGCCAGAGAAGCGTGGCCAGTGGACAGCGGAAGACCGGCCGAGATGCGAGGTTGAGGGTTGAAGCCCTTGCTGAACTCGACCGGCAGCCCGGACTGGCGCGCCGCCCTTCCCAACGCGGTCAGTGCTTCGAGGTGAGAGATGAACTTCGACGGCCCAGTCCGCTCGTACTTGCATCTCAGCGGAAAGGCGAGCTTTCTCGCTGACGCTCTCCCCATAGTTTCACGCCGGCTCGTGCCCCCCATGCTCGAAACGCCTTTCGATCTCTCCGCAGCCCTCTGGGTCGCCTGCATTTTCTTGAGGTAGGACGAAGCGTCTGAACAAGCACCACACAATTGACACTCGCCCGAAACAAGGCAGTCCGGAGTCGGCCGCTCCTTCTCGGCGGCGTCTCTCTCCCCAAGCAAGAATCGCCTCGACACGCCGCAGGATATGTGCTCCCACGGGAGAAACTTGTCCGGCTCGCGCTCCGCTACGTAGTCCTGATATGTCAGCCCAGCACCCTCCAGCGCCGCCATCCATCTATCAAAACTAAACTCCTCGCTCCAGTTGTCCAGAACGCACCCGCTCCTCCAGGCGCTTTCCACGGCCGCGGAAAGCCTCCTGTCCCCACGGCACAGGATGCCCTCAATAACGCTCATCTCGGCGTTGTGCCACTTCAGCTCCACGTTCCGGCCGCTTATCGAGTGTCGCAGCCGCGAGAACTTCGCCACTATCTCAGCATGAGACGCCTGTGGCGCCCACTGAAATGCCGTGTGAGGCTTTGGTATGAATGTCGAGATGCTTATTGCTACTTTACACCCCCCGCTGCTCCTCGCCAGCGAACCAAGCTGCCTCGCAAGCTCCACGATCGCATCTATGTCCTCGTCGGTCTCGCTCGGAAGGCCGATCATAAAGTAGAGCTTCACACGCTTCCATCCCGCTATGAACGCCCGCCTGACCGCATCGAGCACCATCTCGTTACTTATCGGCTTATTGATCACCCTACGCAGCCTCTCGGTCGCCGCCTCCGGAGCAACGGTGAAGCCAGTCTTCTTCATGCTCCTAATGCCATCCACTATGGCCTGCGTCATCGTCTCAACCCTCAGCGATGGAAGCGACACCGCTACCTTGTGCCCCGCAAAGCCCATCGCGCTGTGCCTGATCAGACGCTCTATGCCAGAGTAGTCCCCGGACGACAGCGAGAGAAACGACACCTCCTCAAAGCCCGTATTAGCGATTATCGACTCGGCCAAACCGGTAACATTGCCAACGCTCCGCTCCCTCGCCGGCCGACAGATATATCCCGCCTGGCAGAACCTGCACCCGCGCAGGAAGCCTCGCATCATCTCGACCGGCGCCCGATCATGAACAACCGCGATGTTGGGAACGGCCCGTTTTTCGGGATAAGGCGCACTCTCGAGGTCCTCAACAAATGCTCGCTCCACTTTTGGCACAGCGAAGGGGTCCTCATAGACCTTCCCCGCGTGCGTTACCTTCGAGACATAGCCGCACGAATACTCAAACTCGTAGTCTCCCGGGACGTAAACCCCCGGAATGTCTCTAGCCCGCGAAATCGCTTCTGCCCTTGTCCAGCCCTCGCGCTTGCAGCTCTCCCAGAGCTCCGCGAGATTGCTCACTACATCTTCGCCATCCCCAACAACGAAAAGATCAAAAAACTCCCAAAGGGGCTCTGGATTAAACGTGCATGGCCCACCACCTATCACTAGTGGCAT
>QMNL01000050.1 GCA_003647755.1 Candidatus Coatesiibacteriota bacterium | reverse complement strand
TTCGGGAATACTGTAACGTCCACGGGCTTTGGAAAAAGGAGTTATAGAGATGATGAGTGGTAGAGTTTTGAAGGCATTCAACGAGCAGATCAAGGAGGAGCTTGAGTCGGCCTACCTGTATCTGTCGATGGTGAGCTATTTTCACTCCGTTGGGTTTGATGGGATGGCGAGCTGGATGCGGGTTCAGACCGAGGAGGAGGTTGGTCACGCCATGAAGTTGTTTGATTTCATAAGCGAGCGTGGTGGGAAAGTGGAGCTGTTGCCCATTTCAACTGAGCGGCACAAGAGATGGTCTTCACCTCTTGAGGTGTTTCAGGCGGCTTATGCGCATGAGCAGTTCATCACAGGCAAGATCAACGAGCTTGTGAAGATCGCTCGGGATGAGAACGACAACGCCGCGGAGATATTCCTGCAATGGTTTGTTACCGAGCAGGTGGAGGAGGAGGCGAACACCTCGAGGGTGGCTCAGGCGCTTGAGAGGATCGGTGATTCGGGTCATGGTCTGTTCATGATGGACCAGAAGCTTGGCGAGCGGGCTAGCGCGTCTGGTTCGGCCGAGGGAGAATAGGCGATGCATGGCGATGAATCTAGGGACAAGGTAGCGAAGGCGATTGCCGAGGCGATCAGGACGGAGAACGACGGGAGATACTTCTACCTAATGGCGGCGAACAGCACTACTGATCCGAAGGGCAAAGAGGTGTTTGAGACGCTTGCCGCGGAGGAGGAGGGCCACATGAAGTACCTCAAGAAGCAATACCTGTCGCTTCTTGAGCGTGGCGAGTTCGACAGGAATCTGAAGCTCGGGCCCAAGGCGGATTTCTCCGGTGCGCATCCGATATTCTCGGAGCAGTTGCTGGAGCGGCTTTCGGACGCTCATTACGAGATGAGCGCTCTTTCGATAGGTGTTCGGCTGGAGCTGTTTTCGCTGAGCTACTACAAGAAGCGTGCTGAGGATAGCCCAGACGCTTACGCCAGAGGTTTTTTCAACGAGCTGGCGGAATGGGAGACGGGGCACTACCACGTTCTCTTAAAGCAGCTGGACGCTTTGAAGGACCTCTACTGGCAGGCTGCAGGCTTCGCGCCGTTCTGAGGTTCAGGGGCGTTTCGGAGCTGGTGTTGAAGGACCGAGTTTGGCCAGTGCTGATTCGTTGGAACATGGTTGGCTCGAGACTGTGCTCTCACAGTTTACTATGAAGTGATCGCGTTTTACTTAAGGAGAGCAGATTGAAAGGACTATACAAGGCGGTCAAGGTTACTGACAACGTCTATTGGGTGGGCGCCATCGATTGGGGCATTCGCGACTTCCACGGCTATCAGACCAGTCGCGGCACGACGTACAACGCATACCTCATCCTGGCCGACAAGATCACCTTGATAGACACAGTCAAGGCTCCGTTCATTGACGAGATGTTCGCTCGAATCGCCTCGGTGGTGGAGCCTGACAGGATAGACTACATCGTCTCGAACCACTCCGAGATGGACCACACCGGGGCATTGCCGCCGACTATTGAGGCAGTGAAGCCGGAGAGGGTCTTTGCCTCAGTCATGGGTGCGAGGGCGATCGCTGGTCATTTTGAGGAGCTGGGCAGCGAGGTAATCCCTGTGAAAAATGGGGAGAGCCTAAGCCTCGGCAACATGGGCCTGACATTTGTGCACACGCGCATGCTGCACTGGCCGGACAGCATGTTCTCGTATCTTGCTGAGGATGAGATTCTATTCTCGCAAGATGCGTTTGGCATGCACCTCGCCTCGACGGAGCGCTTTGACGATGAGATAGGCCGGGATGTCCTGGCGGAGGAGGCAGCGAAGTACTACGCCAACATCCTCTTGCCGTTTTCGCCGCTGGTCACTAAGCTCATCGAGAGTCTTCCGACGCTGGGGCTTAAGCTCAAGGTCGTGGCTCCTGACCACGGCCCAATCTGGCGGTCAGGCTTTGAGAACGTGCTGCGGCTCTATTCCGAGTGGGCTGCGCAGAGGCCATCGATGAAGGCAGTGGTGCTTTTCGATACGATGTGGCACAGCACAGAGATGATGGCGGGTGCGGTTTGCGAGGGCTTGAGGGACGGCGGAGCGAGCGTCAGCGTGATGCCACTTCAATCTTGCCATCGCAGCGATGTTGCAACGGCTGCGATGGAGGCTGGAGCTATTGTGGCCGGCTCACCGACCATGAACAACAACATCTTCCCCTCTGTCGCGGATGTCATGACCTACTTGAAAGGGCTGAAGCCGAATAACCTTCTTGGCGCCTCGTTCGGGTCCTTCGGCTGGAGTGGCGAGGCGGTTGGTCAGATCAATGAGTTGCTGAAAGCAATGAGAGTCGAGCTGGTCAGCGATGGCGTCAGATGTAACTACGTTCCGAACCACAAATCGCTCGATGAATGTTACTCGCTTGGCGCTGATTTAGCCCATAAGATGAAGGAGAGATGTTGACATGGCAGGTGCGCTGGACTCCAGAGCATTGTTTTCGATAAGCTATGGTCTGTATATGGTGAGCTCGCGCTCGGGCGATAGACTGAACGGTCAGATCGCAAACACCGTAATTCAGGTTGCCTCGAGCCCTCCGAAGATCGCCGTCAGCATTAACAAAAAGAACCTGACGCACGAGTTTATCTCCGGAAGCGGCGTTTTCGGGGTCAGTGTCTTGGACCAAACCACGCCCATGACGCTCATAGGCAGGTTCGGCTTCCGGTCTGGACGTGATATTGACAAGTTCGAGAATGTCGAGCACAAGATCGGGCAGACAGGTATCCCGCTCGCAACCGAGCATGTTCTCTCGGTGCTTGAGGCGAAGGTTGTTGACGCGGTGGACGTTGGCACGCACACGTTGTTCGTCGGGGAGCTTTTGTCTGCCGAGATTGTGGGAAAGGGCGATGCGCTTACCTACGAATACTATCACAAGCATTTGAAGGGCAAGACGCCGAAAAACGCACCGAGTTACACCGGACCTGTTGATAAATCTCAAGACACACAACCTCAAGAGGGAGCCAAACAGATGAAGTATGTCTGCACTGTCTGCGGATACGTTTATGACCCGGAGAAGGGCGACCCAGACGGAGGAATCGCACCGGGAACGGCGTTTGAAGACATCCCAGATGACTGGGTCTGTCCCGTCTGCGGCGCCAGCAAAAGCGATTTTGAGCCGAAGGGGTAGGGCGAAATCGTAGACAGGGAAGCGCTTGAGCGACTATACGCGAGGTTCAACAGACGCGAGTTTGTTCATCCAGACCCACTTGAATTTCTCTACGATTACCGAGACCTCCGCGACCGCGAGATAGTGGCGCTCATCGCGTCGTCCCTGGCCTACGGTAGGGTCGCGCAGATTCTAGGGAGCGTTTCTGCCGTTCTCGGCCGGATGGGGCCATCACCTTACGAATTCCTGCTCAGTACGCCGCCAGACAGCCTGTGGCTGTGCTTTTCCAGCTTCAAGCACCGTTTCACCACCTCGCACGAGCTTGTTGAGTTTCTCATCGCAACGAGGCGCGTGCTTTCGCGATACGGTTCCTTGCGTGAATGCTTTGGGGCTGGCCTGAAGGATGGCGATGAGACTGTGTTGCCTGCGCTTGAGCGATTCGTTGACGAGCTGAGGGCCGCTCACAAGGGAGGAGGTGTTTTCAACAGTCTGCTTCCATCGCCGAGGCTCGGCAGTGCGTGCAAGCGATTGAACCTGTTTCTTCGCTGGATGGTGCGAGAAGATGACGTGGACCCCGGCGGATGGCACGATGTCTCCCCCTCGAGGCTGGTCATGCCTGTGGATACACATATACACAGAATGGGGCTTGCCCTGCGCCTGACGGACAGAAAGAGCCCGGATATTCGCTGCGCGCTGGAGATCACCGAGGCGTTAAGGGGTCTCGCGCCCGAGGACCCCGTGCGGTACGATTTCGCCTTGACGAGGCTGGGCATAAGGGAGGACGCCGATCCTGAATCCTTCCTGGATGAATGCAAGCGGAATGGGAATGAGGCTCATGCTTGATATCCTCACCAACATATTAGCTGAGTTCTGGAGCGTGCTTGGTGCGATGTCGCCCTACCTGTTGTTTGGCTTTCTCGTGGCTGGGGTGCTCTCTGTTTACATCTCAACGGAGGTTGTGCGCCGCCATCTGGGCGGGAAGGGCCTCTTGCCGGTTCTGAAGGCATCTCTCTTTGGGGTTCCGCTGCCTTTGTGCTCCTGCGGTGTCATTCCCGTCTCCGCCTCATTGAGAAAGCAGGGGGCGAGCAAAGGCGCCACGACCGCTTTTCTGCTCTCTACGCCGCAGACGGGCGTTGACAGCATCTTCGTAACCCTCAGCCTGTTGGGTCCGGTCTTCGCGATATTTAGGCCAATAGTGGCGCTTCTGACGGGCTTCATCGGCGGCTCACTCGTAGCAATTCACGAGGATGACGGGCAGGAGATTCAGCAGAAGCCCGAATGCACGTGCGAGACTGGCGCCTGCATGGTGCATCCCAAGGGCAAGAAGCTGGTGCAGGTGTTCAAATACGGCTTTGTAACTCTGGCCGGGGACATCGCAAAACCGCTCTTTTTTGGCCTGATGGCCGCTGCACTCATCTCGGCACTCATACCGCAGGATTTCTTTGCCGAATCGCTCGGCACCGGCTTTCTGGCCAAGTTGCTGCTGATGGCCGTTGGGATACCGATCTATGTCTGCGCTACGGCCTCCGTGCCTCTTGCTGCGGCGCTAATTGCGATAGGAGTTTCTCCCGGTGCGGCGTTTGTCTTTTTGATGACGGGACCCGCGACTAACATCGCAACAATCGCCACGGTTTGGAAGGTTATGGGACGCAGGACTGCAGTTATCTACCTTTTGACCACTGCTGGATGCGCCCTGTTGTTCGGGACAATCCTCGATGCGATATACACTGCCACTGCGAGAACGGCGGCGCCTTACATGCCCTGGATGCTACCGCCATCGCTCAAGACAGTTGCGGCGGTTCTGCTTCTGGCTGTGCTGGCCTGGTCAATGTACGCAAGCAAGCACGTTCATCATGAACCAATCCCCAAGGACAGGGAGGCAAAAATGCTGAAACTGAACGTAACTGGAATGACCTGCAGCCACTGCGTCGCGGCCGTAACGAGCGCCTTGAAGGGGTGCCAGGGCGTTGAGACAGTTGACGTCGATCTCAAGACTGGCAAAGCGCTTGTGGATGGCAAGGACCTCGACGTCGAGGCGCTCTGCAATGCCGTCGTCGAAGTCGGTTACGGATGTAATCTGGACGCAAAGCCGGCGCAAGCGGAGTGAACTGCTAGTGCGCGCTCACGTGTCCCAGGCAACGAGAGTGTTGTTCCTCTGCGAGAGCAACTCCTGCAGATCGCAGATGGCGGAGGGTATTCTCAAGGCTCTGGGTGGGGGCAGGTTCGAGGTGAAAAGCGCCGGTGCGTTTGCGTCGTCTGTCCATCCGCTGGCGATCGAAGTTATGGCAGAGCTGGGAATCGACATATCGGGGCAGCGGAGCAAGTCGTTGGACGAGTTCATCGGCGAGGAGTTCGACTACGTCATAACCGTTTGTGCGGGGCACAGTAAGGACATCTGTCCGTTCTTTCCTGGCAAGGTCAAGCACAGGTTAACCTGGGCCTTCGAGGACCCCGCCGAGGCGCAAGGAAACGAGGTGCAGAGGCTAACGGTTTTCAGGAGAGTGAGAGACGAAATTCGTGCCGCAATCCAGCAACTCATTGCGGAAATGACATAACGGTGAGCGAGTGCCTAGCGATGGACGGTCCTGTTCATCAGCACTGAATCGGGAGCGATCTTTGCGCCTCGCCAGACGACGGAGTGTGTGATCTTTGCGCCATGGCCTATTCTGGCCTCCTCGCCCACGATCACATAAGGTCCGACCGATGCGCCGTTACTGACCGAGCAGGATGCGCCGAGCGCGACAGGAGGCTCGATCTTCGCCCCGGTAGCGACTCTGATGCGGAGCTTCTCCAGCGCATCTGTTTGCCTATCTTGTTCGACGATTGCGTATATGCCAGCCGCCTCGACCGTTCGCCGAAGCGGGCTTGTGCCGTCGAGAACGTCGAAATGTGCCCGCAAGTAGCCCTCCTTGTCCCCCAACTCCTGCCAGTAGCCGTCGTGCACGAAGCCCTGAACGAGCAGCCCTGCACGAAGCATCTTCACATAGGCCGACATCACCGTGTCCGGCCGGCCTGAACGCAGGTAATCGAAGACGACCGGCTCCAGCATCTGCAGGCCGCAAAACACGTAGGACGGGCGATCGCTGTCTGCCGTGCCGAACACCCCGCCAAGCATCGAGATGCGGCCATTATCGTCCGTCTGGATCGGCGTGTATTTCTGTGATTTTCGCCGGGCGAGGAGCAACGTTGCCGCGGCATTGTTCCGGGAATGCTTCTCAATCGCCTGTTTGATATCTATCGATGGATCAAGAATAAAATCGCTGTTGATGGCCAAGAAGGTGTCGGCCCCGAGGAGCCGTTCCGCCTGTTTCAGTCCGCCCCCTGTCCCCATGAGCTCTTCCTCGTGGGAGAACCTGAGGCAAAATGTGCTCCGCCAGCGCGATACAAGGTGCCGCTCGATAATCTCTGGCCTGTGAGACAGGTTCACCACGATCTCATCTATGCCCCAGCCAGCAAGCTGGGACAATGTGTAATCCACTAACGGCCTGCCAAAGAAATCCACCATCGGCTTCGGGACGGTCTTGGTGATCGGCAACAGTCGCGATCCAATGCCCGCGCAGAAGAGCATCGCCTTCACTGTATCAAGCCCGGTTGAGGCGTCGAGCGCCGGAGAGTGGATTTGAAAGGGCAGGGCTCTGGTTTTCTCTCAGAGCTGCTGGTGGATTTGAACCGCACCTTCACTTCTCCGCGCTAAGAGAGGCGGTCAGGACGTCCCCAGCCGTGGACATTGCGATCGGCAGGTATAGAAGCTGTGCGATGAGCGTTCTGCGCAGAACCTGGGGGAGGAGCCGGAGACCGAGGCGAGAGTTGATCGATTGGGTGAAATGGTATAGGCCCGATTCCAGTGGAAACCGAACAACGCTGGCCCTCAGACCGGCCTCTTGCGCCATGCGGCGGAGGGCATCTGGACCGAAGAGGAAGAGGTGCCTGGGAAAATCGTAACCGGTCCAGTGTTCCCTGAACACTCTAGCCGAGAGCGAATCTGGGTTGGGCACGCTGACAAGAACGCTCCCCTGGGGAGAGATTATCCTTTGCGCCTCGCGCAGGGCGCGCATTGGATCGGCGAGGTGTTCGAGGGAGTGCGAGAATATGACAAGATCGAACTGGTTGTCCTCGTAGTTGGCCTCCCAGAGCTGCCCGCAGAATGTCTTAGCGCCGAGTGTCTCGGCCAGGACCTTGCAGGCTTCGGGCGAGATTTCTGTCCCGAAAAGCTCCGTGTCGAGGTGCGAAAGAGCATAGAGCAACAGGCCGTTGCCGAACCCCACCTCGAGCACGCGTGCGGGCTTTCGGCGAAATCGGAGGAATCGGCGGTTATAGACCAGGGTCTGCAGAAGCGGGCTCCATCGAACGGCAAGGGGGAAGACGGTGGTTTTGCACACGAGGTCCCAGACAGCCGCAGGTGGTCTTGGCGGGGCCCAATGCGACCCACGCTCGGGCTCTCCAGCGTCTGGTTCCCGAATCAGGCCATAGCTGCGGAGTATCCGGAACTGAAGCCGCTGCTTCAGACGGGAAGATTTCTGCACAACGGCCTGGCGAATCGGCTGGAAATCTCTCGAGTAGTATTGGTCTGGATACAGAAGGCCAATGCTCTCATCTGTTGGCCTGGGGTCGAGGAAGAGGACGCGACACTCCGGGCACCTGATAAACGCGAATTCCGGCGAATTGCTGCCGAGAGTTGGGGCTTTGCCCTTCACGAGCACCTCGCCATCTTCTCGGCCGCAGATACAGCACGCACCCTTCTCGAACGTCAGGGCGCTTGTGCGGGGCACTGCGTCTTGGCTCATCTGGCTCGAATTAGACCAGCCTGGAGAGAAAATGGTCGAACACTATCTGCGACCAAGATTCCATCTGGGGCCGGATTGAGGCGAGCTCCTTGATCTCGATGAACTCGCCCGTCATCTTGGATGTTTCACGAATCCGAACGCTATCGTTTGCGAAGAGAGCCTGAAACACGATGCCGAAATGGACCTTTCCGACATCGGTTGTGTCATCGTTGATGCACCCGACGAGCCGACAGGCATACTCTTTTGGGATGTAGAGCTCCTCGTGCAGCTCACGTTCCATGCCTGATAAGAATGCATCGAAGAAGTCCGTGCCATCCTCCGGATTCACGTGCCCTCCGATGCCGAGAGATAGCTTATCCCAGAGCCGACTCTCCGATTGCTTGTGAAGGCGCCTCATCAGCAGAACACAGGTCCCGTATCTGATGATGACGTAGGGGATAATCTGTTTCAGCGACGGGTCATTCTCGGCATCATCACGCTCAACAAACCGGTAGGAGCCGGACATGGTCTTTAGCGCTTCCCAGGCAACGTCGGTGTTGCCGAAAGGCTCTAAAATAGGTCTGCTGGAGCGCGGGAGCACGCCTTGCTCGAGGCCAGCCCGCGTTGACGCCGGGGACCAGACATGCCCGATGGTCTGCCCCAGAACCTCGCGAGGCACAACCAAGATTTGTTCTGATGACATCAAAGTTACCCCAAATCGTTTCAGACAGCCTACTCAATGTACTCCTATCGGACATTCCTGATCAATACATAATCCGGGGAGGAGTTTCCCCAATCGTGCCCGGGCGTGCTCAACTGAAGCGTTCTTCCTGCATCCCCGTAAGGGGATGAACGT
>QMNL01000413.1 GCA_003647755.1 Candidatus Coatesiibacteriota bacterium | reverse complement strand
TTGGCGAAATAGTAGCCGTCGAGTAGGTCGATCTTCAGGCCCTGCATAAGTTTCGGACTGTACTTCCATAAGAACTGCCGCAGGTTGAGCGGGTCCTGCATGATGAATTCCTTCTGCATGAGACCAGCCTGCGATATGAGCGCCGCTCGAGCCTGGCCCAGGCCGTCCTTCATGCCCGACCTTGAGAGAATGCCGGCGATTTTGCCGAAATCATCTTCATCAAGAAAGAGAAACAGATACTTAAGAAAGAACTCTCTGAAGAACGTTATCGCTATCATGTTGGCGTTGAAATCAACATCATCGACCAAGCGGCTCTCTCTCGCTTTGTGGCCAAAATCCTTGATAAACTCCTGCATCAACGCTGCGTCGCCGGCGCCTTGGGAGCGCAGAACTCCGACGAGGGCCTCAGACCCGGAGAAGAGCGAGGCGGCCTTAAAGTAATTATCAACGCCCGCCTCGTCACGGGGAAGGAGCCCTCTCACGTCTGTTGTGAACTTGAGCTGAAACGCCAGCAGCAGGGCAACTAGCCAGCAGGCGAGCACGACGAGGATAATCCCAAGTGGGCGCCTGAAGCAGAGCTCGGCAATGCGGGTTAAAGGCCGTCTGAACATCTTGTATTATCCCGCCGTGGGCTCATGTCTTTGGCGATACACCGACAGGTCCTTTGGAGGAGCCGCTGGTTAGAGAGGCTGTGCGTTGAGGTCGGTCAATGGTCCAACCTGGGCTGAGAGTGCTTGTTCGTCCGGGTCTCACCAGCTCATTTCTTCTTTGAGCGGTCTCTTCAGAAGGTCGTCGATTGCCGCGGACGGTGGTTTATTCTCGAAGAGGACCTCAAACATCTGTCTTGTGATGGGCATCTCCACGTTGCACCTTTCTGCCAGTTGAATCGCCGTCCTGCTTGTAGTGACTCCTTCTGCAACGCTTGTCATGCCGGAGACAATCGACTTCAGCGATTTTCCTTGAGCGAGCTCAACCCCCACTGAATAGTTGCGGCTTTGCCTGCTCGTGCAGGTTAATACCAAATCCCCAATGCCTGAGAGCCCCTGGAACGTAACAGGTCTTGCCCCGTTTGCGGCCCCGAGCCTCGTAATCTCCGAAAGCCCTCGGGTTATCAGGGCAGCCTGCGAATTTTGTCCGAGGCCAAGGCCCTCAACAATGCCCGAGGCAATGGCCACAATGTTCTTAAGTGAGCCGCCAAACTCCACGCCCACAATGTCCTGATTCGTGTACGGCCTAAAATACGGGGTATGCAGCATCCTCTGCAACCGGGCCGCGATCTCTTGATTTCTTGCCCCAACAACAACTGCCGCTGGTCGCATCTTCGAGACCTCTGCCGCAAAAGTGGGACCCGAAAGAGTCGCTATCTTGTCAGGCAATGCGCCCGGAAAAACGTCCCCAAGCACCTCTGACATTCGTTTCAAAGTTTGTGGCTCAAGCCCCTTTGCCGCATTTACAAGCATTGCGTCCCCCGATATAAGAGGCGCGGCCAAGGAGCAGACAGACCTCGCAAAAACAGGTGGCCCCATCGAGATGACGATCCGTTTGCCCCGAACTGCGAGCTCGATGTCATTTGTTACGAGAATCGAAGAGGGCAAGGTGACATCGGGGAGGAATACGTCGTTGATTCTCGTCTTCTGTGTCCTAGCGGCGAGTTCCGGCTCGAACATCCACAATGTAACCTCGTGTCCGCCAGTCGCCAATAGGTGGGCAAGTGCCGTTCCCCAGCTGCCGCCACCAAGGACTACAACCTTCTCTCGCTCCAATGTCTCTCCCGTTCAGAGGCCGTCTAACAAGTTCCCTTTTACAGCCGTGGGTGCAATTTCGGCATCATCATCAGCCGCCCAGGTTAAAGGCTGAGAGCCCCGGATAAACCGCCAAAAAGTCCAGGTCTTCCGCGATAGCAAGCAGTCGATTGTACTTCGCAATTCGCTCCGATCTGCACATGGAACCGGTCTTTATCTGGCCCGTATTGCAGGCGACAGCGAGATCGGCAATCGTCGTGTCCTTCGTCTCCCCAGAGCGGTGTGAGATCACGGTTGTCCACGAGGCGCGCTTGGCCATTTCGATGGCGTCGAGAGTCTCGGTCAACGTCCCGATCTGGTTCAACTTAATGAGCACGGAATTGGCCAATCCCTTCTCGATACCCTTAGCGATAAGCTTGGTATTTGTAACGAGCAGATCATCGCCGACAATCTGAATCTTCTTTCCGAGCGCCTCGGTCAAGGCCTTCCAGCCATCCTCATCCTGCTCGGCCATGCCATCCTCAATCGAGATTATGTCATATTTCGAGACCAGCTCGCCATAATAATCAATCATCTCTTTTGAGGAGCGGGTTACGCCCTCGCCCTTCATGACGTATTTGCCACCCTCGTAGAACTCGCTCGCCGCAGGGTCCAGAGCAAAGAACATATCCTTGCCCGGCTCATATTTTGCCCTCTTGACAGCGGTCTTCATCAGCGCAAGAGCCTCTGACGCCGAGCCGAGGTCTGGCGCAAAGCCGCCCTCATCGCCGAC
>QMNL01000412.1 GCA_003647755.1 Candidatus Coatesiibacteriota bacterium | reverse complement strand
ATGCTCCGGGCCGGGGTCAGTGTCCGTAATCTCCGGCGAAAGCTTCTCGCCCCGCAGGACAAGGACAGCTCGATGCTCCGTCGCCTCCTTGAATATGACCTCTATGTCGTCCGCTATCCTGAGGCCATTGAGCTCCCTGGCGAGCCGGCGCGTCCCCTCCCGAATCCGTCCAGCCCTCCTGTCCTTCACCCGCATCTGCTCATCGACAGTCGCAAAGTTGCACCGAAGTGCGATGTCCTGAGGTTCCAGCTTGATGTTGATGCCCGCAGCCTCGATCGGCCCCCTGCCCCAGTAAGTCCTGAGCGGGTTGTAGCCAAAAAGAGCCAGGTGCCCAACGTCAGTCCCGACGCGAATCCCAGGCGCCAGCGGGTCCATAAGACCGTTAACAGCGTTACGCGCGAGGTTGTCCATGTTCGGCGTGTTGGCTGCCTCCAGAGGGGTCCTGCGGCCCAACTTGTAGATCGGACGATCACCCACACCATCCTGAATAAACAGCAATCCCTTCGATTTCCTCACCGCAATCTCACCTCATATCACCCAGTGCCATCGATGTCATACAGACTTAATCGAATTCTCTCAGCGATTCGTCAAGCCAAAATGCAAGTCCGACCCTCCTCAGCCTCATTCCTGATTCTTCGGGCCACACAACACAGTGTATATCGTCAGTAACCAGAGTAAAGTACACAGCCCGCACGGCCTTGATCCTTTGAAATCGGCGCTAACGATGCGGCACCCACATCAGGGCGCTCCGATGTGGATCAGACCCCTACTTGATGGTCTAGTTGAGCCGGGTGCGTATCCGCAAAAGAGTCCACGCAATCGTGAGCACCACGCCTACACCAAACAGACAGCCGCTCATCTTGCCCATCGAGGAACTAAGCGCGGTTCTCGTCTCCTCGATCTGGTGCCTTCTCAAGGTTTCCGCCATCTTGCCCTCGAACAGGCCAGCGAAACCATCTGTCACGGCGTCCCCTATCGCGCCACCAACGATCGCACCGAGCACTCCAGCGAAGCTCGCACCAACCAGCGCCGCTACTCCCAGAATACCTGTGTCGATCGCTCCAAACATAATATCTGCACCGACCGACTTTATCCCGCGCCCGCTGAACTTCAGCGGAATCAACGGGACGAACCCCAAGAGAATCGTCACCGGACCGATCAGGCGCGATCTGTGGATCAGAACACCGATAACGACAACTATCAGAATTGAAATGACCGTTACGCTGGCGAATGCCGGGGCGAATCCCTGCCTTTTCATGCTTTCCATCCCCGGTTTCAAACTACCGCACTCTTCATGCGTGCCGGCTATTGACGGCGCCGCGCAGAATTCAAACTCTAATCAATGGCCTATGCACTATCGCCCGACCACCAGCGAATAGGATAATTGTCGGGGCATCAGCTCATCTCAACCATGTCAGGCACCTGATAACAGTGCCTCAAAAATATGGCGGACGCGACTGGCCACAATCCCGCCCTTACTTATCGCTGCCAGCCGCAGTTACTCAACCAGGCTAGGCCCGGATTGAGATACGTCGCCACAAATGTCCTCGGGCAAACCATCTCGCCAGTCAAAGCGCGAAGCCGCCCGAAAACTGCAAACTTCCGTAGAAAATCTGCTGTCGTGATAGTTGATGTTTGGGTCATACAAGCGCGCAGTCCCCCATCCAAGAACAGGGCTTACGCGCTCGCCGCATTGCCCGCTACGAGTCTATCGATCGCGGCTCTGCGCTCGATTGACCCAAAACAAATGTTAGCTCTCGTCCAGTCGTAGATTTGTCGCGCGAAGGCCTTTAGGCCCTTGCTCTGTCGAGAAATCGACCTTACTACCCTCACGAAGAGAATCGTAATCAGTCCCCTGGACAGCAGAACGATGGAAGAATATCTCGTTACCATCTTCCGCTCGAACAAACCCGAAACCACGGTCTCTAATCAACCTCTTTATCTCACCTTTCAAATCAATCACCTCCTTTCGTCAAAGCCACAAAGCTATATAATAGTGCATACTGGTTGCTGCGCGATTGTATTTTGAGTCATGGATATGAATCGGATCGCCAATTAAGCAATAGGGGGGAAACTCGGCCTGTTACTCTGTTCCCAAACTAGTTTTGGAAACAGCAATCAGCTCGGGGTTGCTTTTGCTACCTCCCCGAAAACATCGAAATCTCACCAACACCTTGGCTTAATCAGGACAACTCTCCTGATCAAACACGCCCTTCTCACAGTTTTCCAGCCTATTCGGCCAGATTGCACATCATGTCCGACCTCCTCGACCTCAAGCATCTCTTGTCGAGATAAGGTTCAAGACAACTCAACTAATAGAACAATAAGTCCACTGATATGCAATGTCAAGTACAATCTCGAGGAGGAGTTTTCGTAATCGTGCCCGGGCCTGCTCAACTAAAGGCGTCCTTCCTGCATCCCCCTGAGGGGATGAACGTGAGTAGCCGTAGGTGCAACCTACGGATCAACGCCAAAGAAGAAAAGGAAAACAGCCCTGAAAGGGCTGAACATAGCCCTAT
>QMNL01000411.1 GCA_003647755.1 Candidatus Coatesiibacteriota bacterium | reverse complement strand
TGGAGCACGGCTGCTCCGAGTATAATGTAAATCCCAGGATTGCAGGCGAGCGAGCAGACGCTCACTCCGCCTCCGGCAACCAGGCCGAAGAGAATCGAACCTAATATACCCTTATCCCGGACAAGTCCCTTAGGTCGCTCGCCATGGGGCATCCGGAATGGAAGTAACTTCATTGTTGCTAAGCCCATTAAAATGGCCACGATGCCTGCAAAGAGCTTCCAAAATCTCCCGAGAATGCTCTGAGTAGCCTGTCCGATGCAGGCCGCGACCCCGCCTAGAATCACAAGCGCGAGAGCTGTGCCCAAGAAGAAGCCTGCGGCCAATAGCCACCTTTCGCGCCATCCACGGCTCACTTTAGCTCCTGCATAGCCCACGATGACCCCAAGCACCGGAAGGGTGCAGCACAGGCTGACGACAGCGCTCAACAGGCCGAGCAGGAACGCCAAGGGAATGCTAAGAAGCCCGAAACCTGATTGGTCAAATGCCGCGCCCGCCCAGTCGGTGAGCGCCCGTATCTTGTCCATTGCAGTCCTTTTCTACTTGCAGCCAGACTTAGAAGCGCCGCCCGAGCAACACCCGCCGGACACAGGTCGAGACGACGCCACAACGGCCTTCAACAGCGCGTCCTTGCTGATCCTGTGGCCTGAGATGACGTTTGAGCCTCGTCCCTTATACATGGTAATGATCGTCGGAGTCCCGTTCTGTCTCACCATCCGGGCATAATCTCGCGAGGCCTCGCTCAGCAGAAACGTTCTTACCCGTATTCCGCGCGATGAAACCGCCGATGTCGCCTCATTCAGCGCTTGCTCGATCCTCGCCATCTCGGCGTCATCTTCTGCCGGCAGAACGACGAAAACGGCTTCAGTGGTGGCAGCGGCCGTGTTCAGCTCCGCCAACGAATTCAGGGCGCCCCATTCGTTCGACGTTTGCGAGGCCTGCCCCGGCTTGGGCTGACTGACCTGATTAAGCGTGGAGGAGTAGTTAGCCTGACCCTCTTGGGCTTCTGTCACCCCAGTTATGGAGAGACGGGCCGCCACGACGCCGACCGCGACGAGAAGTACAATGCCGCAGATGAAAAACTTGACCCGCCGTCCACTTCCTGAAGCGGGGCTCTGACAGCTGCATTCTGGCCCACAGCATTCCTCGGCTCCCTCTAATTCATCCTTCTCTTCTTCGCTCATCGCTCAAACATCCTTTCATCTTCATTCGAAGTGTTCACAATCACACACAATTACAGCGCTCTATAGCTCATGGTTTGCCGGCCTTTATGTCGGCGGCGCGGACATATCAATCTGACGAGTCTCAATCGCTCTTCTTGTCGCCGCAACAGCAACCACATGAGGGCTCTCTACGCAGCAAGGCGGCGATGATTATCGCGGATGCGCAGCCAACACCGGCATCAACGAAGATAGCCTCAGCAGGACAGTTCAATGCACAGGCTCCACACTCCATACAGGCGTCGTGATCGATTACAGTGGCTTTGCCGCTGTCCACCGCGAAGACCTCGTGCGGGCAAACCTGTGTGCAAGTCCCGCACCCAATGCACTTTTGGGTGTCTAAAGACAGTGACACATCTTTCGACAGATAACGAGGTTTACCCATACTACCCTCAGTGCAACATACCTGCGCCTTCATACAACGCCCTTCACAATCAACAGGGCAACGCCCAGGAAGGCCGCCGCAAGCTGCACAGGCGCTGCTATTCTCACCTCGCGCCTCACCCCGGAGAATGATGTGTAGGTTGAGGCGCCAGTGAAGAGCATGGCGGCGAAACTCATAGCAGCAGGGATAAGAAACAGCAATGCGAGGCCCGTTAGCCAGCTGTCAAATAGTCCAGGGCTGACCAGTTCATATCCGACCAGGAGCAGCACTACGGCTAGACCAACCCACGCCCCTTTAAGCGCGAATGCCCGTCCCGGGAGCCACGGCAGCAGAATCGGAGTTATGGACAAGGCTGCCCAGAACGCGCCGTACTTCAGCACGGTGGAGCCGATGCCAATGGAAAGGGCTCGATCGATCGAGAATAACCCGGGCCCAAACCCAGCTATCAAGAAGCGGATGACCGCGATCAAGATGACGAATTTGGCAAATATCATGAGCTCAGTCGGGACTAGAACCAGGCGATCTCGAAGAGCGAATCTCACGCGCCGCATCTCCGGCGTCGCGGTGATCCCCGCCTCAAGAAACGCTGGTATGTCGCGGGCTCGCACGGGCCCGAAGACTACTGAAAAGCCTGTGCGGCGCTTCACTTCGTGTCCGCAGACGCCGGCCGCGCCGAGCTGAGGCACGATGAGCTTGCGCTGCGACACGATCTCAGGCAGCCGCGTCTGTTCGAGGCGATTGACGAGCTCGTCAGTTCCAAAAGTGCCCTTACCGGCAGCACACCAGACGTTTATGCCCTTTGTGTCAAGAACCATTATCCAGGCGTCAAGACCGCTTAGTTCAGAACGCAACTGGTCGAAGCTCATCTTGTAGTTTGCCGAGACGAAGACTAGCGAATCCGGTCCAGAATTCCCTACC
>QMNL01000049.1 GCA_003647755.1 Candidatus Coatesiibacteriota bacterium | reverse complement strand
CGCGCCTCACCCACATCAAGCGTCATCACGTTCTCTCCGACCCTTCTGATCGGGCCGGCTTCAAACGTCGATGCTCTCATCTTCCCTATCCTTTCGGGGATGACAACGCTGGGCGATCCCGCGACCCCGGACTACCTCGCCCACCCATCGGCATCGGGGCTGCTCGTTCGAGACCCCCTGAACACCCTTCGGCCGGATAAGGTGGATCACTATTACGAGAGGTTCGTCCACAGCGAATACCCAGACGGATACTACGGGTGCCCCATGCAGTTCTTGGCCTTTTACGATGACAGACAGGGCGGCTTCTACTTCGGGTGCCACGACCCCACATCCACCCCAAAGGAGCTCGACTTCTTTCGTCCCCCTGGCAAGGGTTATTTGGAGATGAAGTTCGTTCACTACGCCTCACGCCAGGTGCCTCCGCCTAAGGTCGAGCAAAGGCTATTTGGCTACCCAGTTGTGTTTTCAGCCACGCGCGAGGGAGACTGGTTCCAGGCCGCGGACATCTATCGCTCATGGGTCTGCTCCAAGGGCCCCGGAGCGCCTGTTTGGTGCCGAAACGGGCCCAAGCGGGCACAGTCCCCGAAGCAGTGCGCAAGGTGGCTCCAGGAGAAGATCGGGCTGGCCACGTTCGGAATCAGCTGCCGGCATGATGAGTCTGCCTGGCTGACGGCTCTGCAGCGAGCGGTCGGCGTCCGAATGCTGCACGTCCTTGGATTCGACTGGGAGACGAACGACAACAGCGCATCCGATGCGGCGTGGGAGGACCTCGAGAAGAGGTGGATCAACCCAGCCAACCTGAGGGCAATCCGAAGCGCCAGCAGCGCATTTGCTGTGTTCAAGGTGGACCAGTGGCTCTCCAAGTCGGCTCGGGACTATGCCAAACTGAAGGGTGGCAGCACGGAGCACGAGTTCATCGATGGGCACAGGAAAAAGGTCTGGATGTGCCCCGCAGCTGCCGATTGGGCGAACTTCTACATCCTGAGGGACAGGACGCTCGCATCGGCGCCCGACTTCGCCTGCGATGCGCTGTACAACGACACCTCCGTGTGCTGTGCGGCGCCACTCTCGTGCAAGAACCCGGCACACGGGCACCCAGACGGGCGCAAGGGGGCTTACATGATCCGTAACTACCGCGAGCTGCTCAGGCTCTCGCACGAGGCGTGCGCGGCTGACAAGGGAGGAAGACACGTGCCAATAGGCACGGAGGTGATAACCGAGAACTTCATCGACGTGATCGACTTCTGCCATTCGCGCGCGATGGCGGGCGTCCAGGGAGCGTTCGAGTGGTCTGGGGACCCGACAGGCATGATCAAGGAAATCCCCATGTTCGACTACGTTTATCACGAATTCGGCCCCGTCAGGCTCGATGGGTATGCGAAATTAAGTCGTCGTTTCGGCGACATATTCTACCTCATCGCTGCGCGGGTATATCTCTATGGCGCCATTTTAGAGCTCAACTACGAGTTCAGCAGCCTCGAGCTCTTCCCAGGGATGAGCGGCCCGTCGCATTACCTCACCTACGACTACTGGACGCAGTTCATCGAGGACGACAAACCCGAACGGGTGCACAAACCATACATTGTGTTCCTGCGGCGCATGGCCCGGGCGAGGCTCGGCTTTGGCCTGCATTTTCTGTGCTGGGGACGGATGCAGCCCCCGCTCACGATCGTCTCCCACGTGCCCACACTGACCCTTAGTTACGACCACTACAACGTCTTCCCAGAACTCGACAGCCCCCGGTCAGGCACCGTTAAGGCGAGCGCTATTGTGTCGTCCGGCTGGGCTACAACGAGTCGGCTGGGCTTTTTCTTCGCCAACATCTCTCGAAAGGATTTGCCTATCGTGTGCGTCTTTAACCCCGCCCGATACCACCTGCGTGGGCCCTACATCGTCGACTACGTCAGCAACACCGGGCGCAAGCGCGTGGGTGCGTTCCGGGGCAAATCAGAGCTCAAAGCCATCGTCCCAGCCCGCAATGTGATAATGCTGGAGGTCAGGCCAGATATCGCCAAAACGAGCGATGCCAGGTAAACTACGGCCTATTATCAGCTGGCACGACCAGGCAGGTCTTGCTCATCGAGCTCCGAGACGCGCATCCGGCCCTCGGACTTGACGCTGCGCACCGTCCGCAGTGTCCAACCGTTCAGATGCTCCAGAATTGCCGCTGCGATCACAGCCATGAGGAAGTATGGCCCAAGCGGCAGGACGATGCCTCCGAACAACGCAGTCGGTTGAAAGACCTGCTCCACACCTTCGGTGAGATTCCATGAAACCTGGCCGTGTGCGGCCGGACTCACGAGGCAGAAGACAATGAACCTAACCGGAATATAAACGACCACTGGCGCCGCCGTCTGCCACAGCCTGGGCACAAAAGCTCTCAGCCGCCAAAACGTCAGAACCGGCAGCAAGAACAGCAGCGCGGGCCAGATAAGCAAGTAGCTGGCTGCGAACCGAGCCGCGTAGGCATACCTGATTCCCATGTAGAGCGTCGCCAGGTAGTAAATACCGAAGATCGCTTTCGTCCGGCGCCTCGGCCGTCTGCCTACCGACGCAGCGGAGGCGAGGGTGGCAAGCAGAAGTGCGGAGTAATCGGAGGCCAACTCGGGCAGAGGGGCGGCAAATGCTATGGGATGCCCCACGGCGGCAGAGATGACGGCTATCGCTATGTATGCGAAGAGCGCCATAAAGGTCGGTCCAACGTCAAACAGATGCGGCGTAAGCATCGCGAAGGCCAGCAAAAACGATATGCTTGAGACGTCGCCGGGGATACGCCTCATGTCGAGGACCCATAGCAAGGCGATAAGCAACAACACCTGAAACGGCCGAACTCTAAGAGTCGTGCTGAACCACGATTTCATGGTGGGATTATCCACTTATTGCCGGCTTAAGTAAAGCGTCCCAAAGAGAATGAGGCCGCTCGCGGATAAGATTATTGGCCTCCCTCCATCAAGAGGGGATAAGGTCTGGTGGCACGTGTCGCCGGCTGTTACACCCTCTCTGGACAACGGAGGCTTTAAGCATGAACACCTGAATCGTCCCGAGACAACTTCCGTTGCCGCTGTCCGCAGAAGTATGAGGAAACTCCTGCCCAAGTTGACAGTTAAGTAAACGAGAGACTATATTGGAGGCAAATAGATGGAGGTTAGTCGTGGGCAATGCTTTTGTGCTTTCGTTGGTTGATATTGCTGACTTCGTGCTCATGCTGCTGATATATATCATCACTGCCAGGGTTATCCTCTCGTGGATCATCAGGCCGAATCCCTACGCCCAGCCCAACCCTGTTGTTCAGTTTCTTAATGCCGTAACAGAGCCCTTGCTCCGGCCCATCAGGCGCATCGTGCCTAGGCTGGGGCCGTTTGACATCTCACCAATGGTAGCCATTCTTATCTTGGTGTTTATCAGGATTTTCATGGTTCGTGCTGTGCACGTCGCGTTCTAACTGCCGATATGGGATACGCAATCGAGATAGTCGGGCTTAAGAAAACCTATCGCTCTGGAGTGCGCCGCAGGAGCGTAACCGCCCTGAACGGGCTTGACCTCTGTGTAAATAGAAACGAGATATTCGGATTCTTAGGGCCGAACGGTGCGGGCAAGACCACGACGCTCAAGATACTTCTTGGGCTGTTGTTTCCAACCGCGGGGAGCGCCAGGGTTCTTGGCAAGCCGGTGGGTGATCTATCGGTAAAGGCTAAGGTAGGCTTTCTACCTGAAAATCCATATTTCTACGAGTATCTCACATGTCGGGAGTTGCTCGATTTTTACTGCCGCCTCTTCAGCATTCAAAAGAGCGAAAGGGGCAAGCGAATTGACCGTCTCTTGGCACGCGTCAGCCTTGACCACGTGGCCAACCGACAGGTCAGGAAGCTCTCCCACGGGATGCTACAACGACTGGGGATAGCTCAGAGCCTAATCAATGACCCAGAGGTCCTCTTTCTCGACGAGCCGATGGCGGGGTTGGATCCGGTCGGTCGGCGAACGATCCGTGAGATGATCCACGAGCTCAAGGCCGAGGGCAAGACCATATTCTTCAGCTCCCACATTCTGCAGGACGCCGAGCTCCTCTGCGACCACGTTGGAATACTCAGGGAAGGCCGGCTTGTCAACACCGGGACGCTGCAGGAGATGTTGACGCCAAAGCTCGCCTCTTACGAGGCGGTAGTAACTGACATTCCTGAAGATGCAATTGAGGAGCTGTCACATATCGCAACCAAGCTAGAGAAGCGAGAGGAGAGGTTTCATCTTCTGATCAATGGGACGGAGAACCTTAGGAGAATGGAGCGCATCGTGGCCCAGTCAGGCGGCCTAATGGACTCGCTCAGTAAGACCAGGGGGACGCTGGAGGACCATTTCATCGAGTTCATCAATCCACAGCCCGGGGAGGCCGTAAACAAGTGAAGACGTGGGCCATCTGCCTCAATACTTTCAGGGAGACAGTCAGGGACAAGGTATTCATCCTTTTAGTCGTCTTCGCTCTCATCATGATCATCGCGTCGCGCATATTCGGCTTTCTGTCCATTGGGCAGGAGCTGAAGATCGTCGAGGACGTTGGCCTCGCCAGTATATCGGTATTCAGCCTTCTGGTGGCGGTATTCGTCGGGACAACTCTGGTGCACAAGGAGATCGACAAGAGAACTGTCTATACGATCGTCTCCAAGCCGATTCACCGCTACCAATTCGTAATCGGCAAGTATGCGGGGCTGAACCTGACGATCTTGGTCAATATGGTTGTTATGGGGCTGTTCTTCTACCTGTTGGTTCGACTGATGCATGGGACTTGGTCTAGCGGATTCGACATGGCGATTGCCCTAATCTACGTGGAAGTGATGGTCGTTACGGGGCTTGCGCTGTTGTTCTCGACCTTTGCGTCGCCGACGCTTAGTGCGATATTCACGTTTCTTGTTTACATAGCTGGCCATCTCTCGAATGATATGATGTTTTTTGGTGCTAGGTCTCAGAATATTTTCGTCAACATAATAACCACCGGCCTATACTACATCTTGCCTAACCTGTCGAGATTCAACGTCAAGAACGAGGTCGTTCATGGGCTGCCCATACCTCCCAACTTCTACGTTTATTCAATCTTGTATGGTTTGCTTTATTGCATTATGCTTGTTATCGTCTCATCCTTCATTTTTGAGCGTAAGAATCTCAAGTGAAAGGCGCTTGTGTGCTGAAAAGGACTGGGCCCATAGCTCAATGGCAGAGCCCCCGGCTCATAACCGGTAGGTTCCTGGTTCGAGTCCAGGTGGGCCCACCAGCTATTCTTGGCCTAAGTCTGCAAGTCGGTCGGTCGGATTGGCCTGCGAGCCAAGCCCTGCCAAGAGCAAGTGCCCTCTTGTGCCTTCCCCAAACTAAGCAGGAGGTTGATTGGTGTCACCAAGAAATCAGGCTTCCCAGCTTGCGCTGCTGGTGAAGCTGCAGGACATCCATGCGCAGAAAAGAAACATAGAGAAGCTGCTGAACACTATCCCGCAAGAGATCGATCTCATTCAGGCCGAGACCGACCGATACGAGGAGGAGATTGAGCAGACCTTGAAGCTGGAGCAGAGCCTGGAATCGCAGCGAAGAAGCTACGAAAACGAGATAAACGACAGGGACCAGAAGCTCAAGCAGTATCAAACGCAGCTTCTGACTGTCCGAACGAACATCGAATACGCTGCAATGCTAAGGCAGATTGATGGCCTCAAGCGGATGAATGAGGAGACTGGGGAGCAGATATTCCATGTGGAAGAGGAAATGGAGGAGCGGCGCGAACGGCGGGCAGAAAAGGAAGAGGCACATAGACGAGTAAAAATTGAAAATGACAAGAAAATAGGCGAGCAGACCCAAAAACTGGAGCAAGCCCAAAAGCAGCTTGAAACGATCACCGCTCGAGCCGAGAAGTTGAGGGCAAAGATCTCGCCCGCTCTCTATGCAAGGTTTCAAAGAATAGCTGAGGCGAGGGACGGTGTGGCGGTAGTTGCAGCGACTGGCGGGATATGCCAGGGCTGCTACACCAGGATTCGCCCGCAGGTCTTTGATGAGATAAGGCGGGGGGACACGATCGTGCAGTGCGAGAGCTGCTCGAGGATATTGTACTACGATGCAAAACAGGACGCCAAAAAAGCGTGATAGGCGCCAGGTTTGATGACTCGCACCAGCAAAGCTCCTGACACGGGGCCGGCCCACATCTATGTAGATGGTGGCTCTCGTGACAACCCCGGACCATCGGGAATTGCATATCTCATTAAATCGCCCGACGAGAAGACCACGATCGCCAAGAAAGCCAAGTACATCGGCCGTGCGACCAACAACATCGCAGAATATACTGCTGTGCTTGAAGCGCTTTCGCGAGCACTGGACCTGGGCATAAAAAACGTCTTGGTTCGCTCCGACTCCGACCTTGTCGTTAAGCAGCTGAGCGGCCGTTATAGGGTGAAGAACCCGAAACTCAGAGACCTTTACCTGGCCTGTAAACGAGAGATCGACGCGTTTGACAGGTTCCGCATCGAGCACATTCCGCGGGACAAAAACAAAGAGGCCGACAAGATGGTGCGAGACATCATCAAGGCCCGGCTACAAAAGGCTGCGAATACCCCCAAAAGCCGCTTCAAGCCGGATGGGATTATCTACGTGGCGGGCGGCTCCAAGGGGATTCTCGAGCACTCTGCCGCCGCCTTCGTCATAGCAACTCCTGACAACACTGTCCTTGCAATGAGCGCAAAATACCTCGGTGCAAGGTCGCCCAATATAGCGGAGTATGCGGCCATTTATCTCGCCACTAAGAAGGCTCGATCGCTCGGGCTCAGAAAAATTCTGATCAGGTCCGACAACCAGCTGGTCGCCAAGCAGCTGACCGGACAGTTCGCCGTGAAGAGCGATAAACTCAATAAGCCCTATTCGGAGTGCATCAAAGCTCTTGAGAGTTTTGACAAGTTCGCGGTGCAGATCATCCCGCGCAACTCGAACAAAGTGGCCCGCAAGATGGTGTCAGGGACGATGAAGGATTATATGAAAGAAGAGCGAGGGAGCAGAGCGCCCGCCAGCTCCGAGGGAAACGATCAGCCTCAGGCTCGCAACGAATGACAGGTTCATACCTCGAGAAGATCGGTCGCTTGGCCTCCGCTATCGAGGCAGGTAAGGCGCCATCAGTCTTCATCCTCTATGGCGAGGAGGAGTTCCTGATTGCTGAGGCGAGAGACCGAATTGCCAAAGCCCTCAGACGCCGGCTTGGCGAGACGGTGGAGATCGTCGACATGCCGGGCGGCGTTGAGGACCTAAAGTCGATACTGAACGAGCTATTGAGCAGCTCGTTATTCTCATCGGACAAGGTCGTCTTAGTGCGTGACTTTACCGCGGTGGCCGGAAAGGGCGCCTCAAAGAGAAAGGAGGTCACGGACTTCGTTGGCAGGCTTGCGGCTGGCCTGCCCAAAGGGAAGTTCTGCGTGCTCTCGGTCTGCGAATCGGGCGCGCCCATCGCTGCTTTCGCCAAGAGCCTCACAAACGCCGTTGTTATGAGTTTCCCCAAGATCAAGAGTTTCCCTGGGATGCAGGTTCACCGGGACCCACTTTTTGCCTTTGTGAAGGACTTGCTGGCCCTAAGCGGCAAAACCATAACGCCGGATGCCTTTCTGGCGCTTAAGGACAGCGTCGGAACAGACCTCAGAACGATATGCAACGAGCTCGAGAAGCTGTGCCTCTTCGTGGGCCAGAAGAACAGAATAGACGCAAAGGACGTCGATGCCATTGTCTCGGCCGCCAGGCAGCGAGCCTCGTTCGAGCTGGCAGATGCGGTCGCCAAGAAGAACGTTGGCCAGGCCTTCGAGACGCTGGCCAACCTGCTCCGCGACAACACACCGCCCCTGTTCATACTTCAGAGCCTGACCACCCAATTTCGGTATCTCCTGCAGGCGAAGGTCCTGCTCTCGAGGCACCTGGACAAGGCCCAAGTGGCAGCCATGAGCTTCTTTAGGTTCCGAGACACCGTGATGAAAGACCTTGTTGGGCTTGTGCCTATGTTCGGCTCAGGGCCCGCAAACCTCCTCACAAAAAATCCATTCGTGATACACAAATCGCTCCAGATAGCGACCAAGTTCACCCACAAAGAGCTCGCCGCGGCCCTGGTGAAAATCTCCGAGACGGACGCGGCGATAAAGCGGAGCCTCGCCCCTCCAAGCCAGCTTGTGAGCACCCTCGTCCTCGACCTCGCCACATCTTCTCTATGATCGGCCAAGCTCCGCTGGATAATCCCAAAGGTCCCAAAAGAACATAGAAGCGAATCCTGGCTCAGTAGCCAATGAGGCTATGTGACTAATGTAGTTATGTCAAAAACGTGAACCATCACAACAACGGCCAAAACCAGCAATCCGATTTTGACCCGGAGGTCCATCAGCACAGGGATTGTAGTTCAGGACAGAACCACCGATCACAACGGCCAGGCGGCCCAGCCGCGTTTTGTCCGGGTGAGCCCGGCGCAGGCCTGCCCTTGGGCACAGCTCATACTGGTTGAGCCCAATCAGGGACGCCACTTAAGCTGCCTGTCTCGGTCCTTCTGGGGCTTTTGCTTCTTTTCTCTGCCGGCAGGTGAGTAAAGCTGGCGAAGCTCGCCCGGCTGGCGATAGATGAGGAGGTCTCCGACCTGGGGTTTTCCCCCGGCGAAGTACCTCAGGGCTTCGGCCTTGGCACCCACCTGGGTTGCCTCAACGACCTTGAACATGCCCACCCTTCTTCTGTTCCTGTAATCCCTGGGCGATCTTGGCCCTCTTTGATGAACCAGGTAGAAGACCAGCCCCTCGTAAAGCCCAGCCGTCTTGCCGCCGCTCAGAACAACCAT
>QMNL01000410.1 GCA_003647755.1 Candidatus Coatesiibacteriota bacterium | reverse complement strand
TGCCTCCACGTTCTTTCGTATCATCGACCCGGATATCTCCACCTGTGGCACGTGCACCACGAGAACTTTGGAGCCGCCCTTCAGAGCTTCCCGACCAGCAGCTGGGCCATCAACATGAGGGGCATGCGCCAAGTCATCCGCCAGCTGCCGGTTGAGCCTGGAAGTGAGCTCGTGTAGAGCATAGCCCCCGCGCAGCATGATGGCGAAATTCGTCTCCAAGAAAATCTGCTCGTAATCCTTCCATGTCTCTATGTCGCTAAAAGCGTCGCTACCCAGAATGAGAAATAACCTAGCTTGGGGAAGCAAAGACCTAAAATGTCTCAGTGTCGTAATTGTGTAGGACGTGCCGCCCCGTTCGAGCTCAACCTCTGAGACCTCAAGCTGGGTCGCAGACCGCGTGGCAAGCCTCAACATCTCAAGCCGCTCCGCCGGCGATGCAACGGCGCCTTTGGGCTTATGAGGCGGTGAGGCACATGGAACAAGCACAACTCTGTCGAGTGAAAGACATTCGCGCACCCACTCTGCCGCTATCAGGTGGCCATGGTGCACCGGATCGAACGTTCCGCCGAGGATCCCGACATTCGCAGATTCGTGCAGTTCAGCAGCCGACAACAGCTTCCCTCAGCAATATTCTCGACGAGAGCGCATCCACGAAGGCCCCAAGACCACGCCCCGTCAAAGCTGAGACCTCGAACATCTCCACGTTTCGCTCCGCACAGAATCTCCTCAACTCGGTTAGCGCCGCATCTGAACAGTCGAGATCGGTCTTATTTGCGGCGAGAAAGCCAATCCTATCGAGCAAAGAACGATCGTAATAGGCCATCTCGGATTCAAGGGTCTCGCACGCTTTTCGTGCTGGAACCGAGGCTGCCCTTGAGACGTCCACGACGAGCACGAGCACCTTCGCCCGCTGGATGTGCTGCAAGAACCTTATGCCAAGCCCACGGCCAGAATGTGCTCCCTCAATAAGGCCCGGGATGTCCGCTATCGTAAAGGAAAAAATGTTCCCTCTGTTGATAGTCGCCAAGTTAGGCTCCCTAGTTGTGAACGGATAATCCGCAATCTTCGGCTGGGCCGCTGAGACAGCAGCTATGAGACTCGATTTGCCAGCATTGGGAAGCCCGACGAGGGCGATATCAGCGAGCACCTTGAGCGTCAGCCTCAGGATGCTCGATTCACCGGGCCGCCCGGGCTCCGCTGTCCGAGGCGCCCTGTTTGTCGATGATTTGAAGGCAACGTTCCCCCTACCGCCCCTGCCACCCCTTGCCGCAAGGAACTCTGCCCCCGGCCGGGACAGGTCAGCGAGCTGCTCGCCCGTCTGTGCGTCGGACACGACCGTGCCGGGAGGAACGGGGATTACGAGGCGTGGACCGTTTCTGCCGTGCCGATTGTTTCCGCTTCCGTGGCCGCCCCGCTTAGCCTTGTAGTAATGCTGTTCCTGGCAGTCAAACAGCGTCTTGAGGCCTTCACGCGCTACCAAGACGACGTCGCCACCGTTACCGCCATCCCCCCCGTCCGGGCCCCCGCGAGGCACAAACTTCTCCCGCCGAAACGAGATGCAACCATCACCCCCGTCTCCGGCTTTGACCCGAATCGTGGCGGAATCTACAAACATAGACCCCTTCAGCGTTTCATGGTGGGGCGGGGAATCAAGTAGCCCCAATAAGGGGCATTCACGACACGAATTGTCCAGCTGTCCGTGCTCAAACCTCGCTATTTACACTGACGGTCTTGCGGTCGCCCTTGCCCGTTTTGAAACTCACAATGCCAGCTGACGTCGCGAAGAGAGTGTCGTCCTTAGCCCGCTTGACGTTTCTACCGGGAAGAATATGCGTCCCGCGCTGCTTGACGATGATATTGCCCGACAGGACACTCTCGCCAGCGAACTTCTTCACGCCAAGCCGCTTAGAATGGCTATCTCGACCGTTTCGTGAACTGCCTACGCCCTTCTTATGCGCCATAAGAAATCTCCAAAACTAAGCCTCGATCGATTTGATCTTAACGCTTGAGAAAGTCTGCCGATGGCCGATCTTCCGCCGATAATTCTTGCGGCGCTTGATCTTACCTATCAAGACCTTCTTGCCCTTCGTCTCACCGAGCAACTCGCCCAGGACCTTGGCGCCCTGGAGCGTTGGCGTGCCGATCTTGACCTCGCCTTTCTCGTCGCTAACCATCAGCACAGCGTCAAAAGAAACATCTTTGCTCGCCTCAACGTCGAGCTTCTCAACATTCAGAATGTCGTTCTCTCGAACAATGTACTGTTTGCCGCCTGTCTCAATTACTGCATACAATCCCGAAACTCCTTAATGAAACGGATCACATCCCAATGTCATAAAGAATATAGGGCTGCCACACTACCCATGTCAAGTCCACAACCAGAGGAGTTTCCCCAATCGTGCCCGCGCCTGGTCAACTGAAGCGTTCTTCCTGCATCCCCGTAAGGGGATGAACGTGAGTAGCCGTAGGTGCAACCTACGGATCAACGCCAAAGAACAAAAGGAAAACAGCCCTGAAAGGGCTGAACATAGCCCT
>QMNL01000409.1 GCA_003647755.1 Candidatus Coatesiibacteriota bacterium | reverse complement strand
GGTGGATGTTCATCGCAGGGGTGCCGCGCTCCGGCAGCTTGATCAGGTGGTTATAGCCCGCGAGGACTATCAGACCTATGTCGTGCTTCTGTAGTCGGGCGTTGACCGCCTCGGCGAACTCCATCGTGTCCCTGAAGTCTTTGCGATTGACGACCTCAACTGGGATGCCTGCCGTCTCTGCCCGAACCACACCATAAGCGTCTGGCCTGCTGGAGACGACCACAGCTATCTTGGCCGGCAGACTGCCAGCCTGTATCCTGTCGATGAGGTTCTGCAACGTCGTTCCCGCACCGGACAACAACACGGCAAGCGAAACAGGTCTGGTCTCGTGATTGATGTGACTAGCCATCGTTCTACCTGATGCCCGAGCCAATCGGGACGTCCTTGTCAACTGTGAGCAGAGATATTATCCCCTCGCTTTCCGCGGCCAGAACCATCCCTTGAGACTCGATGCCGAATATCTTAGCAGTGGCGAGATTCGCCAGAAATATGACCTTCTTGCCAACCATCTCCTCCGGAGCATAGAACTCCCTCATGCCCGCAACAGCGGTGCGGACCTCGTCTCCGATGTCAACCGTGAGTTTCAGCAGCTTCTTAGAGCCCTCAACAGCCTCTGCGGAGACAATCTTGCCCACAACGAGCTTGAGCTTTGCGAAATCATCGATCGTGATCATTGGCTTCCCCTTATATGCTTTTGGTTCGCCCGAAGCCGGCTTCGGCAGCACCTCCAGAACGGGCAACTTCCTCTTGATGAACACGGGTGAAACATCGCCTATCTTGCTGCCCGGCTGAAGGCCACCCCACTTCGCCTGTTCAGGCAGGTTAGCCCCCTGCTGTGCCGAATCGCCGAGCTGGCTGAGCATCTTGGCCGCGGCCGAGGGTATGAAGGGCTGCAGCATCCTAAGGATAATGCGGCCCGTCTCGAGGACGGAATAAAGGACAGAGTTGAGCCTCTCGCGCTCGCCGTCCCTGTCAAGAACCCAGGGCTTCTCATGGTCTATGAAGATGTTCGCCTTTGATATGAGCTCCCACACAGCCTCGAGCGCCTTGCGGAAATCGAGATCGTCAAGATACCGGCAGTAGGCCTTGAACGTAGATCCAGACATCTCCCGCAGCTCGCCGCCCGACGCGCCCGTATCCTCGGGTATCCGCCCGCTGAAGTACTTCTTACACATCGAAAGGGACCGGTGAATCAAGTTGCTCAGGTCGTTTGCCAGATCGCTGTTGTATCGCTTCAGCAGACTCCTCTCAGAGAAGTTGCCGTCCTGGCCGAACTGGATGTCCCGCATCAGGAAGTAGCGCACAGCGTCCGCCCCAAACTCCTTCGCCAGATAGAACGGATCGACGACATTGCCGACGCTCTTGGACATCTTCTGGCCTGATACCTGAAGCCAACCGTGATTGTAGAGCGATTTCGGCAGTGGGATGTCCGCTGACATGAGCATCGCCGGCCAATAGACGCAGTGGAACTTGAGGATGTCCTTGCCCAGCAGGTGAAGGTCGCACGGCCAGTAGCGCTCAAACATATTCTCGTCCGTCCCGAAGCCGATTCCCGTGAGGTAGTTAATCAGCGCATCTATCCAAACGTAAAGCGTGTAGCCCTCGGCGTTTGGGATCTGTATGCCCCAGCTCAAGTTCGACCTGCTTATGCACAGGTCCTTCAAGCCCTGCTCGACGAAGCTCCGCGCCTCGTTCATCCTGAAGTCCGGCCTGATGAAATCGGGGTGTGCATCGTAGTGCTCAAGCAGTGGCTTGGCATACTTGGAGAGGGCGAAGAAGAACGCCCGCTCCCGGAAACGCTCCACTGGCCTGCCGCAGTCGGGGCACTTGCCGTCCCTGACCTGTAGGTTAGTTAAGAAGTTCTCCTCGAACTTGCAGTACCAGCCCTCGTATTCGCCCTCGTAGATGTCGCCTTTCGCTAACATCCGCTCGAGGAACTTCAGCACGCCCCTCTCGTGCCTCGGCTCGGTCGTGCGAATGAAGTCGTCGTTGGCGATCTCAAACTCCGTCAGAAGCCTCTTCCAGACCCCGGCGACATCGTCAACATATCGCTGCGGATCTATCCCCTTCGCTGCGGCCGCCGACTGAACCTTCTGACCGTGCTCATCCATCCCCGTCAGAAACATCACGTCGTAGCCCATTGCCCGCTTGTAGCGGGAGATAACGTCCGCCGCGATCGTGGTGTAGGCGTTGCCGATGTGCGGCACGCTGTTCGCATAGTAGATCGGTGTCGTTACGTAGAATGTGTCTTGTGACATGTCAAATGTTCTCTACATCAAACGGAAGTAAAAGCGACTCAACGGCTGGCAATATGCCATTCGACCAAGATTCGGTCAAGCCCGCACGTTCACCCATAATCAGATTAATGCCGAGGCAGATGGTGGGATGAACACGCTTTGCCGCTGCGCAGAGGCTATGACTTCGGCAGGCATCGGTCTGTAAGTTACACCCGTTGGGGTACTTTGGAGTGCGGCGGCTTGACGCCGCTTTCATTTGCGGTGGCTTGACACCGCGCTCCAATAGACAGCTTCATCTCTTTCCGAAAGGCGATTGCTGCAGCGATGAT
>QMNL01000048.1 GCA_003647755.1 Candidatus Coatesiibacteriota bacterium | reverse complement strand
CGGGAGAGGAGTGTTGGGTCCCAGGCCGCAAGGCGGTGATTTGGGCGTGCGAGAACTGGAATCAGTGAGCTGAACACCGCCAGCCCTAACGGGGCTGAATGTGAGTAGCCCCACGTGCAACGTGGGGTTAAGGGCGCATCCAATTCCATCTTGGCGACCCCAACGGGGTCGAACGATGACGTTGATCTGTTCATTTGTTCGACCCCGTTGGGGTCGCCTTCCAGGAGGTTTGGGGCCATCTGTCCGTAGGCTGGGCCTGCGGCCGGCGCCTACGGCTACCCATGTTCATCCCCTTGCGGGGATGCAGGAAGGGCGGCTTCAGTTGAGCAGGCCCGGGCACGATTACGAAAACTTCTCACAAGTTTTGGACTGAGTTGCCTCAGTGGAGCAAAGGATCGGATAGTTCAGGAGCCACCCTTGATGTCTGCGCCCTGACCCTTCCGACACCTGCTCGCAGAGCTTCACATTTAAGCTGTTTGCGGTAACCTTCCGATAACGTAGAGAGATTCTGGTTTTCGTGATTGGCCAAAATCACAGATGGGATGGAGACATGTCTGAATCCGTGGATAGAATGACCGCTGAGGGAGCCCTTGAGCCGCAACCTCTCTCAAGCTTGGCGATGGTTAAGGCGATGCTTCGTGAATGTTGGGATGACCCGGCCGTGGACTTATTCCCGAAGGACAGGAGAATGAGAGTGCTTGCCGAGCGCGGGGTCGATGGTATGAGCTGTGAGAATGTCCGGTTTCTCGTGAATGAGCTTGTTAAAAGATTCGCTTCAGGAGGCGTTTACCTCGAGGTTGGCATGTTCCGCGGTTGCAGCATCCTTAGTGCCGCTCTGTTCAACGAGGCAACGCGCTGCATCGGCATTGACAATTTCTCAGAGTTTGACGATAAGGGCACAAACAAGGAGATTCTTAAAGAGAATCTGGCGAAGTTTGGGACCCCGTCGAATATAGAGTATTACAACATGGATTACAGGGAGGCGATCGCGCACATCTTTGCCAGCGAGCCTCAATTGCGGGTCGATGTGTATTACTATGACGGGGAGCACACCTACGAGGCACAGTTGGCGGGGCTTGAGATAATGCTGCCTCATCTGTCGGAGCGATGCGTCATTCTGGTTGACGACATCAATTGGGATTACGTTGAGCGAGCGAATCAGGATTTCTTGAAGGCGCATCGGGAATTTGCGTCGGCCTTCAAGACCAAGTCCAGGGGCTGCGGGACTGACGACTGGTGGAACGGGGTCGAGGTGATCGTGAGGAGGGTTTAACGTCCTTTACTTATGACGTAGAGGAGCTCGGGGACCTCCACGGTGGTATCTACTGGGGATCTACGTTGGCTGAACAGTAGGAATGGGTGCAGACTGGCGCCTTGTTTTGCCCTTTCGGCTTTCGAGGCGCATATTTAAGTTGCTGGTTTGATGTTTGGAGGTCTCAGGGCAGACTTGCATGGGGTTAGCGTTTCTTGAGCACGGGTGAGGACACACCGACTGGTCATTTGGCAGCGACGGTTCTTAAGCCCAGTAGGGTTGTTCGGATCGAGCCGGAGCTTGAGCCTTGCTTGACACGGGTCTCCGGCCTGGCCATGGACAACCAGGGCAACATGTTTCTCAGCGACGAGTTCAATCACCGTGTGGTCAAGGTGTCCGCAGCTGGCCGGGTCGTGTGGACGATTGGTGCCAAGGGAAGGGGCGATGGCTCGTTCTCATACCCTCGTGGCGTAGCGGTCATGGAGAACCTCGGCCGCGTCTTCGTCTGCGACAGCTGGAACCACCGGATCGTTGCGCTCGATCTGGACGGCAATTTCGAGTTCTCGTTCGGAGAGGTAGGGGGTCATGTAGGGCAGTTCTATGAGCCTCAAGCCATCTGCGCAACGCCTGCGGATGATCTGATCGTCGTGGACAGGGGTAACCACAGGCTTCAGCGCTTCTCCGCGGACGGCAAGTTCAAGGGCATGGTCGGCCGGCGAGGTTCAACTGTGGAACAGGAGATGGCCCTGCTTTACAACACCCCGCCGGACCTCTTCAGCCCGCCTTGCTTTCTGTTCCCGTCTGGCATCGCCCTGGTGTCGCCTGAGACCGTGGCAGTCCTGGACGCTGGCAATCGTAGAGTGCTGATGTTCACGGATCAGCTGCAATACAGATCGGAATATCGGCTCTTCGATAATGAGAGAGACAGCAAGTTCACGCCGAGCGCCATCGCGGCCAACGACGCTGGGTTCTTCTTTTTGCTTGATGCTGACATGCAGACTGTTCTGCAGATCGCGCCTCCGGCGCTCGTGGTCTCAAGGTTCGTGCTTGAGGCTCCCAAAGGGGAGCAAGAAGAGCTCCAGCCGCTGATCATCGCAACCGCTGGCGGGCTGCTCGTAGCTAGAGGGACGCCTGCGGAGCTACTGTTTTACGAGCCTAAACGAGTCTCTCTCCGCGACGCAGTCATGCAGGTTCGTGATTCTGAGGGGGCAAGAGAAGATGCAACCGAATCGCTCGTCGCGCTTGGGATTGATAACCACGATGCGCAGATGATTCACGAGGCGGTCTCAACCGCCATTTCAGGTGAAGAGGTCTCCTTCAAGAGCCTGCGTGCGGCGGCAAAAGGTCTCTCCAAAATCGAGCAACCGATAAACCTCTATCTGCTTCTCTCTCGTGCTGTCCACGAGGCCCAGCGCGAGCTGGAGCTAATCGAGGCAAAGGAGGTTCAGCTTCTGCGCGATCTGGAGCCCAAGATAGCGCTATCGGCCACGGAGACCGCAGCCTGCGAGGCCGCCCTTATCGCTGACGATGCCTCGTCGCCGCATTCCGTGAACGAGGCGGACGCCCTGCGCGAATATCAGGAGATGCTGCTTCAGCTGAAGCTAGTGATGGCTCAGAAGAAGCGTGAAGCGCTCGAGTTGGTTGATCTCATGCGAGATGCGGCGATTTTTTACCGACGTCGGAACCTGTGGGAGGCGTTCGACTTTGGCCTCGGCGTCCTGCTCCAGGTTGCCTTCAAGGAGGGCCAGGCGTTGAGGGAGTCGCTCCAGAGCATCAGGGACAGGCTTGGCGAGATGGTCAGCGTTTCAAAGGCGGTGCTGGCCGATAGCCCCGAACTCAAGGCGCTCAACCGCTTCATCTATATCGGGCGATATCGACCGGTCCTTCATGCTAACCGCGGCTTACACCTCGGCGTGTTTGCGAGCGTCGCCGACGCAATCGCTTCCGTGCTCGGCGAGCAGCAGGCGTCGTCCCCGGCTCTGGCGAAGTGCATGTTGCGCACAGACAAAACGGAGCAGGAAGTAGCCGTCCGCCTGCTTAACACAGCGGTTGATGTGTTCTTGGCGGGGGGCGCAGACCAGGAGGTCATGAGCGCCTCAGGCCGGCTCATCTGGGCCCTGCTGAGATCATACCCTCCGCTCAGGAAGCTTGCGGCCTTCGGAAGGCATGCCGATGCGTCTGAGCTGTTAGGATACAATCTGGAAGATGCTTCTATAGCGCCGGCTGAATTGGAGCGTTTTGTCTATTTGCACGTTTTCGAGAGGGCACTTGCGGAGGGTGATTCAGTAGCTCATTCGGTTCTCGAAGAGGCAGCGTCCGTGGCCTGGAAGGACCGTAAGCTAGCGGACGTCTTAAAGGTCTTTCGGGGTGGGTCTGAGGACGCCGGATCGCCGAGTGGGCGCAACGAGTTCCTCCTCGAATCCATCAGGCAAGTCAAGAGCAGCATTGTCAACCACGGGCAGAGCTGGGCACGCGTCATCCTTGAATCATATATGAGGCTTGCCGGACTTCGGGACTCTCCCAGAGCCACGGCCAACAAGGCTCTCATGGACCTTCTGTCGAATCGGCAGGATGATTGCTACCAAGTTGTTTTCGAGGCGCATCGGCTGTCGCTGGTGAGCAGCGCGCAGCTACTGGAGTTTCTCACGTGTGGTGTGATCGCGTCGGGGGACGATAACTTGGCGTCCATGGTTGGCAGGGAGTTGTCAACGACGCAGCTTGTAGAGAGCATCACAAAGCTTGGGACGAGCATCTGCCCTCCGCTGGCGGACAGGTCTGGCAAGCCCATGCACGATAGCGATTCGCTCTTGAATCTTGGGGAGCGTAACCAGGTTCTACATGTCGTCTTGGCCACACTGAATGGAGTGAGGCTGTCCTTTGCCACGAGTAGTTTCTGGGCGACGTTAAGCCGGGTTGACCTTGGGGTTCAGCCCGGAGATGATGGTGATTGGGCATATTTCGTCAAAGGGACGGCGGACTTTCTCTCTGCATTGGCAGATAACTACGTCCGCAGCCAAGACGGTTTACGAGAGTGGTTGTGGTCGCACTGGGGCAAGGAGTCGCTTGGTTCGCGTGACAGCGTTTTCAATGCGCAGGTTCTTGCGGACGTGGCGGCCTCAAGTGTGCTCTTGGCCGACAGGGATATGCGAAAAGAGCACCTCCTCGAGGCGATGCGACGGGTTCTCGACAGGCTCCAGCCCGTTTCACTCCCCTCCAAGAGAACTGCCGGCAGGTCCAGGGCAGAGCACAACATTCGGCCACATAAAGGACGGATTAAGCTCCCGAGAAAACTGCTCAGGGGGACTTTCTACCTTTACTGTGACCCATCGACCCGTTCAGAAGCTGAGGAGTTCTGGAAGCGCATCTACGGCAGCTGGGACATGGCACCTGAGGAAGCCATGAAGGCGGGTCTCAATTTCGCCGCAGGGACAATCCGGCCGCGTGCCTCGTTCACGGCGGTCAGGACGCTGGACGAGAAGACAGCTGGCAAAATGCGTTTTCTGGACGCAGTCACCGCCTGGATGCAGGACCTGTGCGAGTACTACGTTGATCTTGTCAAAGTTAGGGCCGGCCGGCTCGATGAGAGCGGGGCCGCATTCAAACCGACACCATTTGTAGATGGCGCAAAGGATATGGTGGCGGACTTATGCTTCACCAGCTGCCGAGAGGCGGTGCTGACGGTGGTTCCTCTGGCGACATCATCGGGACCTGACCTGAGCAGAATCTCAGGATGGGACGCCGACGGAGTCAAGGCCAGGCTTGCAGGCTTGATCGAGGAGTTGGGGCCGGTACATGTGCCGGACAACCTGTGCGACTGGGCGCAGAGTCGTATTGAGAGGATTGCCGGCATCTATCGAACTTTTTTCGGCCAGTTGAAGGCTGTTCACGAGGTCATCCTGGCCTCGAGTTCAGACGAAGAGTTAAGCCTGGATGAGGGTCTGGCGCCGACACCGGTTCCCGATGTTGGCGACCAACCGCTGAAGTTCATACCCGACCTTCTCGTCGCCAACTATCATTTTGGGGCGAATGTGGCCGGGGTGCGGCGTGTTGTCATGCGCCTGCGCGGGGATGTTTCAGATGGTGGGCCCTCATTTGCTGAGTGGCTTTTGTGGCTTGACACGTCAATTGCAGCGGTAGAGGGGACTTTTGAGGAGGTGCAGCGGCGGAGGCAGACGCACTGGTCGCGGCGTAGGGAGGCTCGAGCCCGGGAGAGCCAGGCCCAAGCGGGGCAGAGGTGGCCTGCCCGTCTGGGACATGTCAGCTGGCTCGACGCGGCAGAGCTCCTTGCTGAGATGGCCGATGCCGCCTCAGCACTTTGCTCAGAACTCAGAGATGCACGGAGCGAGCTCATTGTGAATGCGTGGTCGCCTGAGGCGCCTTCCGAGAAGAAAAGTGAGTTTTTTCAGCTCGTAGAGGGGTCCCTCAGGGCCGATGCGACCCAGGAGAAGGGCAAGAGAAAACTGCATGCGATCAGCATGGCGGAGGAGTCGCAGGGCGATGATGTCAAACAGGCTGTTCGGCTTCTTGCGACGTTCAACGTCCGACTCAGGGAGAGGTTATCCCCGGGCCTTGCCAACCCTTATGGGATCATGTCCGACGAGGACGGGGGGTTGTTGATCGCCGACTTCGGCAATGGCCGCATCGCTCGTTTCGACCGTTCTGCGAAGTTCCTGGAGGTCCTCGCTGGCCCGAAGGTTCCGGGCCGCTCCGGCTCGTTCGTCGGGCCGTTCGGGCTGGCTCTGCTCAACGGACACGTCTGGTGCAGCTTCGCTGATGGAGACCTGCTCATTCAATACGATGACCGGTTTAAGGAGGCTGCCAGGGTGGGTCCTACGACGGGGGAGATTAAGTTCGGGCCTCTCTTCGGACTTGCCAGTGACGGGCAACGGCTTTACGTCGCCGACTACGACGGCGACTGCATCTGCATGGTTACGCAGACCGATGCGAGAGATTCTTTTGTCGTGAGAAGGGTGGTTACTGTGGAGCGGCCACTCGGTGTCGCTGTTGACCGCAACGGGAGAATAGCGGTCAGCTTGCCGGAGCAAAACGCGGTGCATCTGTTCGATGGCAACTGGGAACAGGTAGGCGTTCTTGAGGGGTTTAGCTCCCCGCATTTCCTCGCATTTGCTCCAGATTCTTCGCTGTTCGTGGCGGACACCCGACACGACTGCGTGAAGCGCTTCTCCAGGGACGGCGAGCTGCTTTATTCAATCCCTTGCCGTGCCCCGGGCGGAGTCTGGGTTGACCGGGACGAGCTGTTTGTAACGGGCGTGGACACAGGGGAGTTTTTGATCTACTCGCTTTCGAGCGAGACATAGCGGCGCTTCTTCGAGAGCGACGGACGAGGGCGATGCATACATTCCTCCTCAATTGGTTCACGCGGTATGCGTTTGTGGTGGGGGTTCTTCGGGAAAGGGGGGTTGCATCACGGGGCCGAATCCTCGAGGTGGGTTCAGGGTCTTTTGGGTTGGGTGCTTTCATTGATAGGACAGTCGTGGGTGTGGACGGCGATTTCGATGCGGAACGTCATCCCCTTTTGTTACCCGTGCGGGGTCATGCTGGACAGCTGCCATTTCGCGATGGCTCGTTCGAGGTTGTTGTCTCGCTCGACCTGATTGAGCATGTGCCTCGTGAGCGCCGTGCCGAGGTGATGGCGGAGATGTTCAGGCTCAGCAGTTCATTCTTGATCATGGGCTGCCCGGTTGGCGAGGTTGCCGAGAGATGTGACCGGGCGTTTGCAGCTTGGCTCAAGCGTGCCGGGAAGGAGGTTCCGTGGTGGCTCTCGGAGCATTTCGAGAGGGGCGTTCCGACCGAGCATGAGATAGTCTCGGCGCTAAGAAGCATCCCATCTGTGGGAGATGTGGAGGTGTTCCCCAACGAGAACGCAGCGGTGCACATGGCCGCAATTGTAGCGGACCACACGCCCGAGGTCCTTGAGGTGCTGATGCCCAGCCTGAACGAGCACTGCGACGAGTGGCTGAGGTTGTGTAGTGAGGCGAGCTTCGGCGAGTGTTATCGTCAGTTCTTCGTCGTGCAGAGAAGCGAGTGAGATGAACGTCTCGGTAATAATTCCAACGCACAACCGTTCGCAGGTGCTCCTGCGCTGCCTCACTGCGCTTATCGAGCAGCGCCACGACGTCCCGGGTTCGCTTGAGATCGTTGTCGTTGACGATGGCTCAACGGACGGGACGGCTGAGGCCGTGAACAGGTTCAGCGAGGGCTGCCCGGTCGAGCTTCGGCTGGTTCGGCTCGATTCACAGAGAGGGCCAGCCGCCGCCAGGAACCGTGGTATCACTGCGGCGAGGTCTCCGACAGTCATATTCATCGGAGACGATATCATCCCGCAGCCGGGGTTCCTTCGGCAGCACTGTTCGGTGCACCGTCGCTTCCGAGGGGGAAATATCGCTGTGCTGGGCCACACCACTTGGCACCCTGAGCTGGAAATCACTCCATTCATGCGCTGGCTGGAGGCGTCAGGCACCCAGTTTGATTACGGCTATGTAACTCGCTACGGGCCTACGTGGCAGCACTTCTACACGAGCAATATATCACTGAAGCGCCGGTTCATGCTTGAAAACGGTGTGTTTGATGAAGAATTCAAACACGCGGCAATGGAGGATACGGAGCTGGGTTTCAGGCTGTTCTCTCGCGGGCTGAAGATCATCTACTGCAGGGACGCACTGGCGTACCATCTGCACCTGGGCATCGAGCCGATGGAGTACTTCCGAGACGGGATTTTCCGCCGGGGGTTCTACGAGGTTTTATTTCAGTGGAAGCACCGGCGAATCGCGGAGTTCTTCGACCGGGACACCACCTATTGGCGGCGTGTGCTGCTCTCTGCCGCTATGCCGGACCAGTGTCCCTCCATTGACCACTTACGTTTGGCCGCCAGCGCTAAAGACCGCTTGTCGCGGCTGGTTGCGGAGCACTTTGGCGGGTCTGTTTACGAGAGCCTTGGATCATTCTACCGGGCACGCGGCGCCGCGGCTAAGTTGGCTGAAAGGTTTCCAAACTTGGCCGTAGCGGGCGAGCACGTTGCTCGGGCGTTGGATGCGGAACGGGGTGGGGATTTTGAGAAGGCCGTCGAGGACTTTTTGGCCGCGAGGGATGCTGAGCCGGGGCTTTTGGGGCTAGTTGTTCTCTGTGCGGATGCTTTTTTCAGGTGGGAGCGCTTTGAAGAGGCGGAGAGGCTGTTAAGAGACGCTCTTGAGATGTCGCCTGGGCACCCTTATGTGAATCTGCGCATGGGTGATCTGTTACGGAGGTTTGGGAGGGACGCTGCCGGGGCGCGCGATTGCTATGTGGCTGCGCTTGCGGGCGAGATGTTGGACGCAGGGTCCCGGAGTGTTGCTGAGATTGGACTTGGCCTGTTGGCGGTCCAAGAAGGAAAGCCTAAAGAGTCGCTTGGCTGGTTTGAAAGGGCGTACTCCATTGATGTTCCTGACCCGGACCTTCGTGCTCTTGCGCTCAAGGAGTGCGGGGGGGCACATTTTGCATTGGGCGATAGGGAGACAGCGATTCGCTTGGTTCGCCAAGCACAGTCCGTTGAGGGGATTCAGCGAACGACTCGAGCACGGGTGGCTCTGCTGGAGGCGGAGATAATGAGGAAGGGCGGGAAGTTTTTGGAGGCATTGCAGCTACTTAGCCACCTGAAAGGGAAATGTGATGGTGATCATCAGCTTCT
>QMNL01000408.1 GCA_003647755.1 Candidatus Coatesiibacteriota bacterium | reverse complement strand
TCACCCAACAGGTGTAACTTAGAGACCGATGCATCCCGAACTCATAGCCTCTGCGCATAGGCATGGCGTCTTCATCCCATCATCTGCCTTGCCATTAGTCCTGATTATTGGGGTATTACCTGACTGTTGCATTCGGGAGATTAAGTAGCTATCATCTCCGTCGGTTTTAGCTTTCCTAACATATTGAGGGAGGATTCGATGACAGGTCAAAGGTCCATTGTCTATTTGTTGGTTATTGTTGCTTTGCTGGCGGCGTTTCCGGGCATGTTGCAGGCTTTCGTTCAGCCGGAAGACGGGTCGGCGATTCCAGATGTGCCATTAGCAAAGCACCGTGCAGGAGCGCCAACTCAGGCGCAGCTAGACTATCTCAACCTGCTGACTGCCCAGCGGCCAATTGGGGTGCGATTCAGCGAGAAGACAGGCAGCCCTTGCTCGGTCTCAGGAAGGCTCTACTGGGCCAAACGTGCCGACGAGTCGCTCGTGGCGAAGGAGGCCATACACCGCTTGGGGCAGCTTTATTCAATCCGCCCAGGCGAGGATGCACTGACGCTCGTGAAGACGTCGCGGTCCTACAGTTACTCACACTACAGGTTTGAGCAGGGATACAAGGGCATTCCCATCTGGCGGGCAGGCCTTTCCGTTCACATCGATGGCGCAGGCGTGGTGCGCAAGGTCAACGGCGACTTCTACCGTGGGATAGACTGCGCAACGGAGCCGTTACTCACCGCCAGGGACGCGACGGACGTCGCACTCTCGTTTGTCTCGCCCAGCGACAGGGCCAGCGTGTTGCAACAGACCCGGCTGGTCATCGCGCCCGCACAGCGGTTCCGGCTCGCTTATCAGGTGAAGCTGTTCTGTCGAAACCCGTTGGGCCTTTTCGTCCTTTTGGTCGATGCGCGGAACGGAGACCTTCTTTATTGCAAGAACGAGCTTCTCTTTAGCAGGGTCACCGGAAACGTGTACGACGTGAACCCGGACGAGACGCCGCTAGCGGAGATGCCTATTCGGGACATGAAGGCCACCGCCAGCGGCGGAACTGTGTATTTCACAGATGCGGACGGGTACTACGATGCGGAGGGCCAGGTCTCAGCCCATCTCGAAGGCCCTTACTGCAAAGCCTTGAACGATGACTTCACCCGGGCATCCTGGGACGGAGACGCTACCTTTGTGTGGGACTACGCTCCGATGAGCACGCACTTTGACGAGGTCTGCGCGTTCTATCATGTCAACCTGATACACGCTTGGTTCAAGGACCACCTGGGATTCAACGGCGTGGACTTCCCGGTAAGCGTAACCGTCCACTACGGGAACGACATGAACAACGCGTTTTTCAGCCCGACCTACAACGGCATTTACGTGGGCGATGGCACGCTTCGAGACCCTGCCCACGATGCGGACATAGTGATGCATGAATATGGACACGCAGTCGTCCACAACACTGCCTCGATAGATTTCGCGTCCCAGGCGCTCGATGAGGGCTATGCGGACTATTTCACGTGCAGCTATCACGACGACCCGCTGATCGGCGAGTGGTGGATGCCTCCGTATCTTCGCAACTTGGACAACGACATGGTCTATCCATTCGATCTGGCTGGCGAGCCTCATCACGACGGACAGATATGGGCTGGTGCGCTGTGGGACAGCCGTAAGAAGTATGGGGCGGACGTGGCGGACAGGATCGCCTTGGGCACGCTCTATTATTATGCCAGCTCGACGCCATCCTTCCTGGACGCAAGGGACGCGGCACTCGACGCGGATGAGGAGCTCTTCGGTTCGGAGCATAAGAGCGGCATCGTCGAGATTTTCTCCAAGAGAGGCATATCAAATGTTTCCATCGCCAGCTGGTCAATCAGCGAGGCTGAGGGCAACGGCGACGGCGTCGCTGATCCGGGCGAGACACTCGACCTCACTGTGCAGGTGAGGAATCTGACCGATACCACGGTCTCGCAGTCGTTCATGGCGCTTCAGTCCGACTCGCCATTTGTCGAGGTTACTGATGGCCTAGCAGCGCTTCCGGCGGTTCAGGGATATGACAAAGTGCAATGCGCCTCGCCCTTCCGCTTCACAATTGCTCCTGACTGCCCTGCTGATGGCGCTTTGGAGTTTGGGGTGAAGGTCGGATTTGACGTGGACAACCTCATATTTGCTGGCACGCTTAGGATGACGCTCGGGAGCAGTCCGGAGGTTACGATTCTGGAGCATCACATATATGATTATGTTGGGAATGGCGACCAGAAAGCGAACCCGGGCGAGATGATCGTCATCCTGCCGACACTCTCCAATGTTGGTGCCGCGACCGCGTCAAACGTTCAAATAAGGACATTTGTAAGAAGCCCATACGTGAACGCCAGGGGCGGCTACCAGGGGCAGATCTACAGCAGCATCGCATCTTACGGCGACATCGAGCCTGGGCAGACGATAGAGGCTTCCAAGAGTCAGAATAACATCATCGAGATACTGGAATCTGACACTCCAGACGGCTACCAATACGACGTGGATTACGATCTTTTCGAGACAGGTGGCCGGAGATGGACTGGCAGCTTCCCAATAACTGTTACCGGCAGGGAT
>QMNL01000407.1 GCA_003647755.1 Candidatus Coatesiibacteriota bacterium | reverse complement strand
GTCGTCGATGAGATGGAATACCTCGTCAAAGAGATGGGCTTTAAGTCTGTCTATTTCGATGACGACACCTTCAACATCGGCAAGGAGAGAATCCTCAAGATGTGCTCCGAGATCGACCGCCGGCGCCTCAAGGTGCCCTGGGCCATCATGGCCAGGGCCGACACGATGGACCGCGAACTTCTGACCGCGCTCAAGAGGGCAGGGCTACGGGGCCTCAAGTACGGCGTGGAGTCCGGCTCGCAGGAGATACTCGATCGCTGTCGCAAGGCGCTCGACCTTGAGAAGGTCAAGCAGGTCGTCAGACTTACCAAGGAGATGAACATCTGGGTTCACCTGACCTTTATGTTCGGCCTGCCCGGCGAGACCAGAGAGACTATGGAAAAGACGATCGAGCTCGCACTCGCACTCGATCCCGATTCGCTTCAGTTCTCCATCGCCACCCCCTGGCCGGGCACCGCCTTCTACAATGACCTGGAGGCGAAGGGCTTTCTGGTCTCCCGCGACTTCTCCCAGTACGATGGCGCCAAGATGGCCGTGATCAGGACCGAGGCGCTCTCCGCGGATGACCTGGAGAAAGCCCTTAAGAATGCAAGAGAACGGTATGTGAGCCTCGGCAATCGCATCAAGCGACACATCGCGCACCCCCGATTCTTCCTCCGTAAAGTGCATCGCCGCATCAGGCGCTGGCAGGATGCTCACTCCGGCGCCCCCACCATGGGTCCGGCCTGAAAGCGCCGGGACAGGGCCTGATAGCTGGCTAGGCCGGTTAGTCAGGCGCCGCCATTCAAACTTGGGGGCGGCCGATCAACCTCATGCAAGACATCGCACATGCCCTCGCACTTTGCAGGCGCAAAAAACCTGTTCTGCGACCATCGCAGCCACATCACTCTTGAGGTGCGCGCTTATTCGTCATAGGTTCACCATGTTCTTGAACGAGAGAACAAAACCGGCGAGTGGGCTACGGGCCGGCCCCTTAGTGGAACCCTCCTGTCGTAAACGGTGTTGAGAGTCTTGAGGGCGTGCTTTGAAAACAGTGTAACGGTAGCGAAGGAGATTGAGATGAGAAGATTAACTATTGTTGGTGTTTCACTAGCCGTTCTAGCTGGGGTTTTCGCCCTTGGCTACATGCTAGCTCCGGGCACCAACGAAAGCCTAGGCTCGGTGTTTAGCCATGCTGCTATCGCGAAAGAGGACCCGCTCTTCTCCAGCTCGAGCGACCAGCCATTAACCACAACCACATTTCGTAAGGTGGCTCAAAATGTAAGCCCAGCGGTCGTAGCCATCACAGCCAAGACCGCTGTCAAGCTTCGGCAGTTGGACTTCCCATTCTGGTTTTTTCAGGACCCATTTGGCTTCGGCAACCCGCAACAGCGTGCGCCCCAGAAGAGGGAGAAAGAGTCCTGGAAGACCGCCGGCGGCACTGGCTTCATTATTGACAAGTCTGGCCTCATTTTGACGAACAATCACGTAGTGCAGAATGCGGACGAGATCACTGTTAGGTTGCTTGACGAGCGTGAGTTTCCGGCAAAGGTGGTTGGTAGGGACCCCGATACCGACGTGGCCCTGGTCAAGATTGACACGGGCGAGGAGCTTCCTGTGGTCAGATTGGGCGATTCAGATGCCCTCCAGGTTGGCGATTGGGTCATGGCAATAGGCAATCCGTACGGGTATGATCACACGGTTACTGTTGGCGTCGTGAGCGCCAAGAACCGCTGGATAGGGATGGGCAACTACGACAACTTCATTCAAACCGATGCGCAGATAAACCCTGGTAACAGCGGGGGGCCTCTGGTCAATGTGCGAGGCGAGGTTGTTGGCATAAACACGGCGATTGCAGGCCTCAGGACAGGGATTGGGTTCGCTGTGCCGATCAATATGGCCAAGTCAATTCTTCCTGCTCTCAGGGAAAAGGGCAAAGTTGTCCGCGCCTGGCTGGGCGTCGTGATCCAGTCAATAACGCCTGACTTTCAGGAGTCGCTTGGCCTCAAGAATAGGCAAGGTGCGATAATTGCGGAGGTTACTAAGGGTAGCCCTGCCGAGGATGCGGACCTGCAAGTAGGGGATGTCATCTTGAAGTTCAACGGACGGGTTGTTCACTCGTCCCGCGACCTGCCGGAGATGGTCGGTCTCTGTCATCCCGGGACAAAGGCATCACTCACAATTCTTAGGAACGGCAAGATTGTGCGCGTGAAGGTGAAGCTTGCGGCCAAGCCATCGTCGAAGACGCTCGCACAGAAGGGACCTGAGAAGCAATACGGGCTTGGCCTTAACGTTAGGGACATTACTCCTGAAATGGCGTGGCGCTATAAACTGCCCAGGGGCATCGAGGGCGTTGTTGTTGTGGAAGTAGAGTTCAAGAGCCCTGGCCAAAGGGCCGGGCTTGAGGAGGGAAATGTGATCCTAAGAGTCGGATCGACTACCATCAAGAGCGCTCAGCAGTTCTATGACGTTACATCCAAGCTCAAAACGGGCGTGCACATACTCCTGGTCTACCGTAATGGCAACCAGGTCCTCGTGCCGGTTCGCATCAGGGGGAATGATTGATCGTTAAGGTCGGAAGGAAGTCAGGTCTGGAT
>QMNL01000406.1 GCA_003647755.1 Candidatus Coatesiibacteriota bacterium | reverse complement strand
AGTAGCCGTAGGTGCAACCTACGGAATTCGTTCATATTGGTATTTTTCGCGACCCTGAGGGGGTCGAACACCCACTCCATAGGGCTATGTTCAGCCCTTTCAGGGCTGTTTTCCTTTTCTTCTTTGGCGTTGATCCGTAGGTTGCACCTACGGCTACTCAGGTTCATCCCCTTACGGGGATGCAGGAAGGACGCCTTCAATTGAGCAGGCCGGGACACGATTACGAAAAATCCTGCAAAAATAGCTTGACGTGGGCTACATGTTGTATGTATTATGGCTGTGCATACAAAATGATGTTGATTGTGGGCCGCACTTCAGGCTCTAAGTTGCCTGAAAAAAGGCTGCGAAAAGATAGGAAAGAAGGCGAAGGAAGATGACGAGAGTTAGGATCGAAGAGAGTGTTGGAGGGCCTAGCCTCCATTTGAGCTCGGCATCGCCTCGAAAAGAGGCCACGGAGATCGCGATGTTCGTGCGCACATCGAGCGAGGAGGTCGTCAGGTGGAGCCGCGAGCGTATCGTCAACGCCCTCATTAAGGAAACCGACATCGATGCGGACACAGCGGAGCAGATAGGTCTTGAGGTTGAGGAGCAGATACTTCGGTCCTCGATCAAGGTCGTTACAGCGCCGCTGGTGCGTGAGCTCGTCAACTCGAAGCTTGTCGAGCACGGGCTTGAGGAGGCGAGGCGCTATCACACTCGGCTTGGGGTCCCGCTTTATGACGTGAATGAGCTGATCTTGCATCCGAACAAGGAGAATGCGAACGTTCCTCACGGGCCTGAGGGGACGAACCTGACGCTTGCCGAAAGCATCAAGAAGGAGTATGCGCTGTTGACGGTCTTTTCGCAGGCGGTAGCAGACGCTCATCTTTCGGGCGACATTCACCTCCACGACCTGGGGTTCATCGACCGGCCGTATTGTTCGGGCCAGTCGCTGGAGTATGTCAAAAAATACGGCCTGTCGCTTCCGAACGCGCTTTCAATAGCCAAGCCGGCGAAGCACCCGGAGGTCTTGCTTGCGCACATGCTGAAGTTCTCTGCGGCGCTTCAGGGGCATTTTGCCGGTGCGATTGGCTGGGATGCGGTGAACTTGTTCTTTGCGCCGTATATCGTTGGGATGAGCGATAGGGACCTGCACCAGCTTGCTCAGATATTGATCTTCGAGTACTCGCAGCAGGCGGTTGCGCGTGGTGGCCAGGCGATATTCTCGGACTTGAACCTTTATTGGGAGGTCCCGAAGCATTTCCGGAATGTTGATGCGATAGGTCCTGGTGGCACATACACGGGCAAGAAGTATAAGGATTATGAGAAGGATGCGCAGCGATTTGCGTGGGCGTTGTTCGACATATACATGGATGGTGATGGCTCGGGCCGGCCGTTCTTCTTCCCGAAGCCGCTGGTGCACATGACGGAGGATTTCTTCAAGACGGAAGGCCACGAGAAGTTCTTGCACCACATTTGCGAGGTGGCCAGCAAGATGGGCAACACGTATTTCGTGTTCGACCGTGGCGAGACGGCGAAGATCAGTGAGTGCTGTCGCCTCTCTTTCAAGCTGACTTCGGAGGACATCGAGGACGCCAAGCACCCCTGGAGGATGCGGTTCTGTGCGCTTCAGAATGTAACGACGAACTTGCCGAGAATCGCCTACGAGGCGGACGGTAATGACACGGTGCTCTTCCAGAGGCTCACCGAGCTGATGAAGCTCGCTGCCGAGGCGCACATGCAGAAGCGGATATTCATCGAGAAGTTGCTAGCGCTCGGAGACACGGGCCCGCTTGCGCTTCTTACGATGAAGAGGGACGGCGTGAGTTATCTCAGGCTGAACAAGGCGTCCTACCTGATGGGCATGGTCGGCCTGGACGACATGGTCTATGCGCACATCGGCGAGCACATGCACGAGAGCAAGCGAGCGCTGAAGTTCGGCTTGCAGGTCATTGCGCACATGAGGATCATGAGCGACCGGCTGACGAAGAAACACAACATGAAGTTCGTGCTGGAGCAGACGCCGGCGGAGTCGACGGCCTATAGATTTGCGAAGCTCGACTTGGAGCACTTCCCCTCGATGGCCGCCAAGACAGTAAAGGGCAGCCTCGACAGCGGAGGCGTCTATTACACCAACTCCACGCTTTTCGACGTAGGGGCTCCAACCAACCCAATCGAGCGGGTAAGGCTGGAGGGCATGTTCCATCCACTTATCGAGGCAGGAGCGATCTCGCACCTCTGGCTCGGTGAGCAGCGCCCGAGCGCCGAATCCCTGGCCAACTTCGTCGTGAAGGTCTTCAGGTTCACGGACAACGACCAGATCGCTTTCTCGCCGGAGTTCACGACCTGCAACGACTGCCAGCGGACGGCGCGTGGCCTTTTGGACGAGTGTCCTTACTGTCACAGCAAGAACGTCGATGGCATCACGCGGATAACTGGCTATTTCACGAAGGTCTCGAGCTGGAACGAGGGCAAGAAGGCCGAGCTACGCGATCGCCACCGCAACGAGGGCCTCTTCAACGCCGGCAACTCGCAATACGCCACGGGCCTCTTCGCGGGAAACGGCTCATAAGCGCTGTCGTTTATTACCATGGGTT
>QMNL01000405.1 GCA_003647755.1 Candidatus Coatesiibacteriota bacterium | reverse complement strand
TCTGGTCCGAACGCGCGACCGCGTTGACGTTGTTGCTGGGCAACTCGCTGTTCGTAGTATCCCAGTAAAGAAATGGAGGTATACCCATCTGCCTGTAGAATATCAGCCCCGTGCCGACCGAGCCAAACCATACTACGCCCATTGAATCGGGGAAGACTGACGTGATGCTTACGTCATCCGCAGGGAGGCCATCGGCAGTAGTGTAGTTAGTCCAGACGTCCGTGCCCAGACTATACTGAAGAAGGGCAAGCCCGTTATCCGTTCCAACCCAAACCTCAGCCATGAAGCCCATCCCTGTCGTGCCGAGCGCCTGAACGTTATCGGAAGGGATGTCTGAATCAAACGTTGTGAACGAGTCAACAATGCTCGCAGTGGAAGCCTCAAAAGCCAGAAGACCGTAGCCGTTGGTGCCCAGCCAGAGCAGGTCCTCGCCCCACGTCTGGTCTATCGTGTGCGCAAGCGCATAGATGTCGTTGGTGGGCAGACCGTCCTCAACTGTCCAGCGCTCTATCGAAGCTGATGTCGCCGTCAGATCATAGAAATGCAGCAGGCCGCCCTTCTGCGTTCCTGCCCAGAGCTCGTTGTCATCTAGAACGATCGCCCTGATGTCATCACTATTGACAAAATGCTGCCAGAACATGGCCACAGCAGAAACAGCCAAAAGGCCAGCAATCGCCGAGACAAGAACGACTAACCGCCATTTCGATAACATGGGAAAACCCTCCTACATCAACCGTTACTAGAAATCCGTTTACTTCATATCTTCTATCAAACTTATCCGCAACTGAAGACTACTAATCCCCAAAAACCAGATCACTCGGCCTGAAAATGCGAGGTAGATATCGAACCAATAAAGTCATACCTCGTCCCCGGCACGGCCAGTGCCGCATAAAACGTGTAGCTGCCGGATGGAATACCAGCAACTGGAACCCTCAAAACCTCGTAACCAGACACCTCGAAGCCCTCGGGAAGGAACAACGAAACACCAGATACCTCAGTCCCCCACCCAGGCCAGAACCTAAGCTCGCCATCAGGGCCACGGACAGCAATAAATGCCTCAACCTCGCGACTCGCTCCAGGATTCCTCAACGAGCCGACAAGAACCATCTCCTCATCACCCCTCTCGCCGCATGAGCTCGCCTCGATCGCGATCGTCGGCTGTGAGAACTCCTCGCCAAACCCGACCATGTCAACATAGGCTGTCCCAGCTCGGAACGACCCAACCTCCTGCCAACTCACGTGTAGAACCGCACTGATCGTGCCCAGCGTTGCTGGCGCGAAACTGACGCTAATGGTGTTATAGCTCTCGGCGGCAACGGTGAATGGAATCCTGCTTATCACCTGGAAGTGCTCCGACTCAGTCCCCTCGGGACTCACCGCAACCACATCCGTAACGCTAACGTCGCTTTCCCCAATATTCATTAGCTGTAGGTTCAGAACACTGTTTTGCCCAATCATCAGCCTGCCAAAGTCCAACGAACTGGGGAACGGCTTTAGAGTGCCAAAAGTGTAACTAACATCCGCTACCGCCGGCGGCGCCTCAACGTTACCGGCTCTATCAATGGCTATCGTGTAGAACGAGTACTCCCCGCTCTGCTCGGGTGGCGTAAACACAAACCACCTGCTGATCGGAAACGCAGTCGTTGCCTTAGTGGCGTGCTGCCAATCGCCCCCATCATGACTAAACCACAACTGAATATCTTTACCCTGCGCGATGCCGGCCAGATTGTCTTCCACCAAATACTCAACCATCATCACCGCGCCTGAGATGCGAACCTCTATGCACGAGCTCGATGGCGGCGTCATGTCAAAGTAACATGGCACTACCGACGGGGGTGTCGCCTGGACGTTCCCCGCCTTGTCCTTTGCGATCGAGAACAGCTCATATCTGCCCTCGCCCTTAGGCCAGTGATACGTGAAGACCGCATGATCTGTGTCTGTCTCAAGCCCGGTGAACGCAAACTCGTCCGAGCCAAACCGGGAGTATATCCGCATATTGGCCACGCCAGAGAGATTGTCTGTGCCCGTGCACTCAAGGTTAGTTATTGTCGCTGTTGACACATAAGCCGGCACGCTAACGAACGACAACGGATAGGTCGTATCGTAGATCGTCGTGCACTCAGGCTCGTTCTTCATTATCTCCGAGCGACCCGCCATATCGACCGCATGTGTAAAGAAGTCGTATATGCCATCACTCTCGGGCGCAAAGGCGATCGTCCCTGATGCGCCATGACCCACCAAACCGGAATCTGTCAACTCGCCCCCGTCCTCCCTGTAATAGAGCTCTGTATTGACGAAGGGGCTGTCATCGTGAGCGCTGTAACGCACGTCTATGCTCGCACCGGAAGCATATTCGTCCGATGCGCACGACGAGGACGGCGCATGAAGATCGATGTAAGCTGTGCAGTCCGATTCGTCCGTCAGAACCTCCTTGTTGCCGGCCGCATCCGTGCTGATGGTTGTGAAATCGTACGCCCCAACACCCCGGTCTATGTCGAACACGAACTCGCCAACTGGCCTGTCCGTCGTCCAACCAATGTCGGTCCACTCGCCTCCGTTGAAGCGGTAATAGATCGTGGTG
>QMNL01000404.1 GCA_003647755.1 Candidatus Coatesiibacteriota bacterium | reverse complement strand
GATTGACATAGGATCGATGTCGCGTCGAGCCGCGACGGGAAATGGCGGCGTCAAGCCACCGCACTCCAAAGGGCCAGAACCACCTGCGTCAATCTGATTATCGGAAGTTGCTTGGCTGCTTGACAGCAAAGAGACATTAGGCGCATTGTTGCAGCGACTTGTTGGCATTTGACGATTTTCTCGGGAGGAATTTGCGTGCGGCTATTCATAACTTTTGAGGGCGTCGAGGGAGCGGGCAAAACTACTCAGGTCGAAATGCTCCACAGTTTTCTGGTTGATATGCGTGTCTCAGTGCTCAAGACTCGTGAGCCGGGAGGGACAGCGCTGGGCGATAGGCTTCGGCCCGTTCTTCTGGAGCCTTCTGAAGTGCCGTTCGCTCCGCTTTCTGAGATGTTTCTCTATATGGCTGCCAGGGCACAGCTTGTGAAAGAGGTGATCGTGCCGGCGCTCAATCACCATACCGTCGTCATCTCCGACAGGTATGTGGACTCCACAATTGCCTACCAGGGCTATGCCCGCGGGATAGACATCTCTCTCATTCAGCGGCTCAATAAGACAGCGACCAACGGTTGCATGCCACATCTGACCGTTCTGCTGGACATCGACCCGGAGATCGGCCTGCAGAGGATCTCGTCCAAGCCGTTGCGCTTCATTGGCAACGGCAAAGACCGCCTCGAGAGCGAGTCCCTTGATTTTCACAGACAGGTGCGAAAGGGCTACTTACTCCTTGCGGAGAAGAACAAGGACCGATTCTTTGTGGTCAATGGCAGACGGCCCAAGGAAGAGATTCATAAACTCATCAGGCAGGAGCTGGTGCGCCGCTACCCAGAGAGATTCGCTAAGGGCGCTTAGCCGCTTAAGTCCAACTACACGTGACGCAGCGTGAGGCGCACGGCGCCTCGGCTCGTTTCCGTGATTCGTGCCCTATTATCGATTCTCTGTCCCACGACCCAGAGCACCACCCCATCTCGTCTTGTGATCAGCGGGTAGTTCGTGCGCTCGTGGCGAGGCACCTTCTGCCTCTTCAGGAAGTTGTGAACTCTGACCTGTTGGCCCATGCCGAGCGGAATGAAGGTATCCTGGTCTCCCGCGCTCCTCAGGATGAGCTCTGGGCCGCACTCAAGACAGATGTCGGCCGCAAGGAGCGACTCGTTCTTGCCTCCGGGGACCGCTCCGGCCGGAGTCTCAACTGCTGAGGCGACTACTCTCCGATGCCTTGACGGGATTTCTGCGCTGCCGGGCACGCGAAGTTCACACTGAAACGGTGGATAGGTGCTGGGCGCAGGATCGGGCGCTCCAAATACGATGGCGTCGCCATGTCTCGCAGCACTCACCGCTCCGGGGAGCTTGGTGCGGGCCTCGGGATTATGCGAGGCTGCGATCGCTGCAACTGTGGCAATGTGCTGAGCATTGATGCTCTGACGCGGGAGTCCGATCTCAAAGAGCATCTTTCTTACAACCCTGTTGCGGACAGCTGGCCTCATCCTTCTGAGCGACTCAACGAGGAGAGCGGGCCTCCCGTTCACCTCGCAAGAGGCTTGCTGATAGGCATTCTGTGCGATTTCATCGAGCACCTGCGAGTCCCGAGCCACGAGTTTGGAGAAAGACACAAGCTTCGCAAAAGCGTGAGGGCCGAACACCTCATCTATGGCAGGAACCAGCCGGTGGCGGATTCGGTTGCGAAGGGCAGCTCCGCCAAGATTGGTCGAATCCTGCACGTAGTTGATCGCATTGTCGCCCAGGAACTTGAGCAGCGACTCCTTGGGCGTGTCGATCAGCGGTCGGACGAACAGCCCTGAGACAGCCCTAATTCCAGCGAAACCATCCTGTCCAGTCCCGACAAAAAGCCTCATCAGAAGTGTCTCGACCTGGTCGTCGAACGTGTGGCCAGTCGCTATTTTATTCGCCCCAACCCTCGAGGCTGTTTCCTCGAGAAAGGCTCGTCGAACGGCTCTCGCTCGCGACTCAAGCGACCCCTTCGACAGCTCTTGCGACTCCTGCTCTGTCAAGGCTCTGGTCTCAATCGGCAGACCCAGCTGTTCTGCCATCGCCTCCACGAATCGCTGTTCCTCAGCCGATTCTGCTCCGCGCAGGTTGTGGTTCAGATACGCCAGGTGCAGCTTGATGCCGTATCGCTCGCTCTGGAGCATCAGTATGTGGACAAGGGCTGTGCTATCTGGGCCCCCCGAAAACGCCACCAGCACCGTGTCCCCAGTCGCGAACATGGAATAGGCCTCGATCGTCTTGATGACCGAGAGCGGAACAAGCTGCGTCCCTCGTTTCAACATGATGTGTATAATATCATCTTCTCCGCTCTCCAACGAATCCCATGCGAGTGATGGACGAAACGTTCCACAGTGGCAGCAAATGCGCAATCGTGTTCCTTCGGCAGCATATTACGAGTAACTGCCCCGGCAGGCTTAGAGAATAGATTCGCTGTGAAGCGACGCAAATTGGGTTGAATCTCCCGCGCCGTTAGCTCAATATGTGTATTATGAGTGAGTATCTGTTAGACCCTGACTTTGGTTTTGAGCGAATCAAGCGATTGATGGTCGCTGGCGCCCAGTGGTGCGAGATTCTGGTG
>QMNL01000047.1 GCA_003647755.1 Candidatus Coatesiibacteriota bacterium | reverse complement strand
TTCCTTGTGATGCTCGGTCGAGTGCCGATCGGGGATAGTCTGACCTGGTTCATGCCCGACGGTTTCAGGATGTCGGACCTCGCCAACTGGATCATGGCTGTTCCGAACACGGCGGGCCAACGAGCGATCATGATGGGTGCGGGCTTGGGCATTGTCGCCACTTCCCTGAGAGTGATTCTGGGAATAGAAAGGAGCTATCTCGGCGGTGGGTAGCGTGCCAGTTGAGGCGCGGCGTTCTCTGGTCGATAGGCTGAAAGATATCGATCGCCGGGTGATTTTCGTCTTCATAGCAGTGGCGGTGATCATCCCCCTGGTTTGGCCGATTGGACTGTCCTTGAAGGCTAGCCCGCCCGCCAGGGCGCTGTTTAACGAGGTCGAAAGCCTTCCGCGAGGATCGATTGTGCTGATGGCGTTTGATTACGACCCGGCGACAGAGATCGAGCTCGGCCCGATGAGCCTCGCTTTTCTCAAGCAGTGCTTCCGCAAGGGGCTGAAAGTGGTTGGACTTGCGCTCTGGCCGCAGGGGGCCCAGCTTGCCCGGACGTCATTCTCGGAGGCGGCCGAGGGATATGACGTGAGATACGGCGTGGATTACGTGAATCTCGGGTTCAAGGCTGGCGGGATCGTGGTGATCGACTCCTTGGGCAAGAACATCAGGGCGAGCTTCCCCGTCGATGTAGATGGTAGGCCTCTTTCTGAGCTGCCGCTGATGAAGAGCATCAGAAACTTCGCCGACATCGACTTCGTTATGAGTCTCTCTGCTGGGGACCCAGGGCTTCCGTTCTGGATAATGATCGCCCAGGGTCGCTATGGGAGGAAAGTTGGCGGGGGCTGCACCGCTGTCTCTGCTCCTATGCTCTATCCGTATTTCCCGAACCAGCTTGTTGGCCTTTTGGGAGGTATGAAGGGAGCCGCCGAATACGAGCTTTTGGTTGGTGAGAAGGGTCCTGCAACGAGGGGCATGGATGCGCAGTCGATTGCGCACGCTGCGATCGTCATCTTCATTCTCATTGGGAATATCTTCTTTTTTATCAGCAGGCGCAGACAGAAGCTTATGGGGGCCAGGACTTGACCCTGGAGACTTTCAGCGGGACGTTCGGCCTTTGGATGGGCGCTGCTCTCACGCTGTGCATCTTCAGCTTTTTATACAAGGATAACCCCTTCTACAGGTTCGCGGAGCACCTCTTCGTGGGTGTATCGGCCGGCTACTGGCTCGTCTATAATTACTGGAATATCGTCAAGCCGAACTTGATCGATCCGCTGAGGGAGGAGCAATGGCAATATCTGCTTCCATTGGTGCTTGGCATATTCATGCTCACGAGGCTGTTTCCCAATGTTGGATGGCTCTCCAGGTGGGCGATTGCGTTCATGATCGGCTCCGGCTCCGGCATTATGATCATCACCTATCTACAGTCGAATTTCTTGGAGCAGATAAAATCAACGCTAGTTCCACTTGATCCGACTGGACAGCCCTGGTATGTTGTCGTCAACAATGTGATCCTTTTGGTAGGTGTTGTATCTGGACTAGTTTATTTCTTTTTCTCGAAGGCGCATACAGGTGTTACTGGTAGGATTGCTAGGATTGGTGTTGTGTTTCTCATGGTGTCCTTTGGCGCCTCGTTCGGATACACGGTCATGGCTCGTATTTCTCTTTTGATCGGAAGGTTGTATTTTTTGCTCCACAAGTGCGTAGGTGTCATTTAAGTTGCGGATGTTGAGGAGGGCTTTGATGTCATTTGCCGGCGCGCGATTGCTGCATATTTCGCTATGTGTGTTGGCTGGGTCACTGGTCTTATGTGGACAAGCGCTCTGTCAGTCGGCACCGCCGGACACACCTCCCTCGCCAGCGACGGACCTTGTCGTGAAGGACACGCCTGACGATGACGGCGGTTCGGTCACGCTGTCGTGGTCGCTCTCGGCCGATGATAAGGGCGGCGCCAAGGACGTCCTGAGCTATGAAATACGCCGCTCAAAAAGCCCAGATGGCCCCTTCACCACCATCAAGAAAGTGCTGAAGGGGACCTCCAGCACGACTGACGAGAAGAAAGTTGAAAATAACGTTGACTATTACTATCAGGTAGTAACGAAGGACGCCTCGAGCGAGACTCCGTCCGCGGTGGCCGGACCGGTCCGCGCACACGTTCAGTGGTTTAACCTCGGGCGTCTGAACACGCTGTTAATTACGATTCTTTACACGGCGCTGTTGCTCTATTTCATTTCTCGGGCAAAGAAGGGCGAAAAGCTCTTCGTCCGAAGAATCGCCGGCCTTGATGCGCTTGACGAGGCGGTTGGCTGCGCGCCGGAGATGGGCAAGCCTGCTCTCTATGTGCCCGGCATCAGCACGATCAGCGACGTCGCGACGATAGCGTCGGTCAACATCCTGTCTGGCGTAGCCAGAACTGTTGCCGACTACGACACGAGGCTGATCGTGCCGAACTTTGACCCGATCGTGATGACCGTGGCTCAGGAGGTTGTCAGAGAGGGCTATATGGCGGCAGGTAAGCCAGAAGCTTACAGGGAGGAGGACGTGTTCTACGTTACCTCGAGCCAGTTCCCGTTCGTCGCTGCCGTTGACGGGATCATGGTCCGCGAGAGACCGGCAACGAATCTGTTTATCGGTATGTTCTTTGCCGAGTCGCTGATTTTGGCCGAGACAGGCGCCTCGACTGGGGCGATCCAGATTGCTGGAACCGATGCAATTGCACAGCTTCCGTTCTTCATAGCCGCGTGCGACTACACCCTCATTGGCGAGGAACTTTACGCGGCGAGCGCCTACCTCAGCCGCGCCCCGCTTCTTCTGGGCAGTTTGAAGGGTCAGGATTGGATGAAGATGTTTCTGATTGGCTGCATATTCATAGGGCTAGTTACCTTGAATGTGGGATTTGCTGGCTTTAAGAGTTTGTTTGACCTTCCTTTAACGATTTTTAGATAAGTGCCGATATTGTTTTGGTGTCAATCGGGATGAGTAATACTGCGATGGTTAGAAGATGAGAAGACAGGTCCCGCTGGTAATCTGCTTTGTCGCCGGCGTGCTGATGTTGGCCCAGAGCTTTGTTCCGCCGCTGAACTGGTTTTATACTAATGCCCTTGCCTGGGCGAGAATCATTTCGTGTATCGCGGTTTTCATCGGGCTGATAAGCCTCGTTCGCTTGCACGCGACGAAGGTCAGGCGAAGAGCGGCGGACTGGAAGTTCAGCATAATAACTTTGTTAGCGCTTCTGTATATGATGCTCGCCGGTCTTCTTACTCGTTATGGTGTCTTTGTTAAGTTGCACGGCCAATGTGTCCCAGGTTCCATGGGTGATAAGATTGTTACAGGATTTCAAAATGCCTTCAATTTTCAGGACATCTTCCTGAACATTCAGATACCGGTTCAGGCGACAATGTTCTCGCTGCTGGCATTCTATATCGCCTCAGCAGCGTTCCGTGCGTTCAGGGCGAGAACGTTTGAGGCGACGCTTCTTCTGGTTGCCGCGACGATAGTCATGCTTGGGCGAGTCCCCGTTGGGCACTATATTTGGGGAGTTCCTCAGGCCACTGCTTGGATTCTCGACGTGCCGAACACGGCGGCAAAGCGAGGGATCATGATTGGTATTGGCCTGGGCATGACTTCTACGGCGTTGAAGATCATGCTTGGGATTGAGCGAACTTATCTTGGCATTAAGGATTAGGAAGAGACGGGCATGAACTTTTGGCGTTTCTTGCTCAAGATGGACAGGCGGATAATTTTTGTGCTTGTCGGCTTGGCTGTGGCCACGCCGCTGGTGGTTCCGCTGAACTTGCCGGTAAGGGTTACCGAGCCTGTGAGGAGGCTTTATAGAGCGATAAACGAGATTCCCAGCAACAGTAAACCGGTTATCATTTCTGTGGATTACGACCCCTCGACAGTGCCCGAGCTTAGGCCAATGACGCTTGCAGTCCTGAGGCACTGCTTCAGAAGAAAGATCCCGGTCATCGTGATCACCATGCTTCCGGCTGGGGCGGGACTTGCTAGGGACGCGATGGAGACCGTTGCGAGTGAGTTTCCTGGCTCGTCATACGGGAAGGACTTCGTGTACATGGGCTACAAGCCGGGAGCCTCTCTGGTGATGGTTGGAATCGGCCAGGACTTCCAGGGGACGTATCCTGCGGACGGGTTCGGCAAGCCGAGCGCGGAATTGGATATTCTCAAGGGGCTGCATAATTACGATGACATAGCCATGGTACTCGACTTCACGGGCTCGTCGATTTACGAATCGTGGATTATGTTTGCATACCAGAAGTATGGGTGCAAGGTGGGAGCGGGAGTGACCGCGGTCATGGCAAGTGATGCCTATCCTTACTTGAATACGGGGCAGCTGGTCGGGTTGCTTGGTGGGCTCAGCGGGGCGGCAGAGTACGAGCAGCTCATCAATTGGCCGGGGAATGCTACCATTGGCATGGACGCCCAGTCGGTCGTGCATATTTTGATCATTGTCCTGATCCTGCTGGGCAACATCGCTTATTTTGTAACGCGGAAGAAGCACGGGGCAGCGCAGGTGGCTGGACAGGGACAAAAGGGGAGCAGCTGAGATGACGGGGCTGGAGCTTTTCTGGACGTGGGTGGCAGCATTTCTGACGCTATCCATTTACTCGTTCCTATATAAAGATAATGTCTTCTACAAGATTGCAGAACACCTCGTCGTTGGCGTTTCTGTCGGCTACATCTTCACAATCAATTGGTTCCAGGGCTTGCATCCTTATCTATTCCATCCCCTAGCTAAATCCGGGCAGGAACCGATCAACCTGCTTCGGCTGATCCCGTTTTTTCTAGGGCTGCTATTTCTTCTGAGGATCAGCCGCAAGTACAACTGGCTGAGCCGTTTCACGATCGCACTGGTGATGGGAATAAGTTGCGGCGTGTCAATCCCCTACACAATTGAGGCAAGGCTAATTGAGCAGACCAAGGCCTCGATGATAGATTTCACTCAGCAGCCGAGCATCTGGGCTGGTATATGCAGCGCGATCATTCTCGTGGGGACGATCGCGACGCTCGTCTTCTTCTTCTTCTCAAAGGAGCACAAGGGCGTTCTCGGAGGGACAGCGAGAGTCGGCATAGTGTTTATCATGGTTGGTTTCGGCGCCTCGTTTGGCTACACGGTGATGGCCCGCGTCTCGCTCTTGATTGGCCGGCTCAACTTCCTTATCAACGACTGGGCAAAGGGCACCTACCACTTTATCTTTGGGTAGGATGGTTCTGAGCCGAAGCCTGGCATGAGGCGCTTCTGTCATTAAGCTCCACGCCAAATCGTTTTCGGAGGAGAACTTCAAAGCTGCATATCGGCTAGTGCGCAGGTGTCCGTTCACCGGGTTTGATTGACATGGCAACAGGAGTTGGGCATATTTCTTGTGGTTGGATTGAGGCAGTTGGGAACTCTGAAGCTGATACGTAGTCGGAGGAGGTAATGGCGGAGATAGTGTGTCCTCATTGCAGGGTTAAGGTCCCGTTGCAGGAGCCCGGCGAAGGCCCTCCCCAGCAGATCGTGGAGTGCCCTGGCTGTGGGATGCTGATCGATCTCAATGATTTGGCGCAGCGTCAGGAGGAGCAGGCTGTGGCGGCGGAGTGGCAAGACATAAAGAAGAGGCGCAAAAGAGAACTCAACACTGTCCTGGTCATCGCTTTTCTAGCGGCACTTGTCGCTGGCGTCATCATCTATGTATATTGTATTCTAAATCCATAGCGCAAGACCGGTCTTTCTGTTGGGAGCGCTCCTTTCGTTTACTATTATTTTTCTGTCGATGAAGTTGTTTATTGAGGGGTAAGGGAGCTTGGGACCACTATTCGATTTCATCAGCAACATAGTAACGGTTGTATTTAGCACCATTCCGCTTCGGGATGTGATCTGCCTTATCTTCATTCTTGTAACGTTTGCCTTTGTGGTCAAAGCTCTTCGGACCAGGGGGCTGTCCAAAGACACCCGGCGGTGGTGGTGGCATTTTCTCGTCGTTACGTCGCTTTTCTTTGCCAGCGAGTTGTTTCGGACAGGCAGGCTCTTTCTGCGGCCGGAGAGTGCCGTTAGGGACGTGTTTTATCTTCTCAACTATCTGACGATGGCGCTGGGGTGCATAGTGCTTCTTGTTCTTATTTTCTGGTCGTACAGGCGCCTGAACATATTTCAGCGATGAGCTCTTAAGAAATGGAAGTCCCACTTTTCATAAAGGTTGCCCAGTTCGCGACTGCGCTGAGCATATTCTCTGCGATAATCGTCTGTCTGGTCAATTTCGTGATGACGGGGAGGTCTGGGCGCGTTTGGCTTTTCCTGACGGGGGCCTTGGCGGCGGAGTTCTTGGTCGTTTTCAGGGACATCGTGGACATCTGGGTTGGGGTTGGCCCTTTTGCAGCCGTCTTTGCCAAATTTGATTATATGAGCCTTGCCTTCACGTTTCTGTTTGCGATTGCCGCGCACCAGTTTATTTCCTACAAGCAGGATGAACTTCTGAGGGCATTCGGGGCTTCTCAGACGGCCAAGAGGATTTTAGAATCGTCGCTTGGAGCGATGGGTGATAGGTTTGAGGTTATCGGCCCTGATCTCCGCATCATCTACTCCAACGTTGCCTCGGGCGGTCTGTCTCATTCCAAGGACAGTCCCGGCCCAGGGGGCACCGAGGGCCCAAGCGTCAGCGAGCAACTTGTCCTCGCCACGTTCAAGAGCGGTCTGCTCTCCCGTGGCGAGGAAGTTTTTGTGGACGGGGATGGGACAAAACGAGTCCTGGATATTGTCGTTTCCCCGGTCATCTCAGGCGACGGTCAAGTGTTGGCCTGTGTTCGGGTGGCGCGCGACATAACCGATATAAAGCAAATGCAGGATGCCATAAAGAACTCCAACGTGAGGCTCGAGGAGAACGTTCGCGAGAGGACGGTTCAGTTGGAGAATGCGCTTGAGCAGTTAGGTCGGACGCACGAGCAGCTCTTGCAGTCAGAGAAGCTGGCTGCGCTGGGCAAGATAGCGGCTGGCCTGACGCACAACATCGCCAATCCGCTCTCGGTGCTCGGGCCCAAGCTCAAGCTTTTTGGGGACTATTTCTGGCATGTGGATAACATTTTCCGCAAGTATCAAGCGCTTCATGATTTGGATGATCCGGATGCCATTAAGCAACAATTGGAGCTCATTGCGCAGGAGTCTCGCGAGGGTAGAGGAATTGACTACTATCTGCGCAAGTTGAACAGATTCGTCGTGCCATGCGTCAAGGAGGTGCACAAGATCGAGAAGATCGTTCAGGACCTCGTTGACTACTCGAGGATACAGAAGCCAGAGGTCGAGCCGGTTCAGATCAATGAGCAGTTGAAGTTAGTAACTTCGCTTTTGGATTATGAGTTCAGGAGCTCAAACATACGCCTTGAAACACGTTATTACGATGGACTGCCAGAGGTTGAGTGTTACGCTGCGGAGGTCAACCAGGTGATAACCAATCTTCTCATTAACAGCATCGAGGCGGTTTCGGAGAAGCGGAAGCAGGACCCCGATTTCGAGCCAGTGATCAAGATCACGACCCAGGGGGATGATTCCGTTGTCAAGATAAGCATTGAGGATAACGGCGTTGGCGTTGAAACGGGTGATTCGACGAAGATTTTCGACCCATTTTTCACCACTAAGCCGGTTGGAGGGGGAGTGGGGCTTGGACTCTCGGTTTCGGCGGGGATCATCGAGAAGCATGGAGGTAGCATAAAGCTGAGTTCAAAGCCTGGCGAGTACTCCAGGTTCGTGATCACGCTTCCTCCGGAGCTGAGCTAGTGTGTAACGAGCGGCTGATAGGGGGCATCGGAGGGAGCTGGAGGGCTGATGCCGGAGCGAATGCGAGGGCATTAGCTGTCGGTTCAACGAGCTGGTCGATTTACTTTGATATAGACGGTTGACATGTATGAAGGTGTCCTCTATATTCTTAGGTCTTAATGTTTGGTTTAATGACAAGTTTTAGGCGCCTCGCACAATAGCGTCGTTTACGGCGGCTTATGCGTGGTAGATAGGTGTATGGATTCTTGTTTTTGGGGTCTGTGTGAAGTCGCTCTCTTTCTGGAGCCTGTTTAGATAGTCAATAAAGGAGGAAGGCAATGCGAAAGCGGGGATGGTTCTTGCGATCCGCCGTGGGGCTTTGCGCTCTCGTAATGTTGTTTGGTGCAAGTGGTGCTTTGGCGTCTTCGAGGGGCGATCAGATGCCACCTGAGACTTACATCATGGGTAGCGGCAACAAGGTTTATGAGCCCTATTTCGATGATAACTTCAACGGACGTTATGATCCTGGCGAGCCGTTCGTTGACATCAACAGAAATGGGCTTTGGGACGTGAACGTCTTCGTCCCAGAGGGCGGGGTAGTAACTTCAAAGCACGTGATGTTCTGTTACTCCGCGGTTGACAACTCCATTACGGACGGGCTTGAGAAGGACAACAACGTTGGGAAGATGGCGTTTTCGTATTTCAACCCGTTCACCGGCACTTGGTCGCCGTTCATCAATCAGTCCTATTGTGTTCTCGAGGTTCCCGAGTCCGTGCTCATGCAGCCGGTTCCGAACTATGACGCTTCTTACACCTTCAAAGTGCGGGCGAAAGACCCTTCGGGCAACATCGATCCGAGCCCGGCCACCAGAACGTTTTACGTGGGCGCCGGATACTTGGGCACGGTGACGAGCGTGGGTGCTGAGACCATAGTTGACAAGAGCGCTGCTTGGTCTGATCAGGCGTTGGTTGGCCTGTATGTGAACCCTAATATCGAGCAGACGCAGACATTTCTCATCGTCGGGAATACGCTTAACGTCATATACGTTGAGGAAGGCGCTCAGCTTCAGGCGATAGCAAAGGACGGTGATAGGTTCTGGGTTATCTACCCAATGCTGACTCCACCAAGGCTGGGCGTAAGGAATATCGCCACTCGTGACTCCGTCTCGAGAGTAGTGGTTGGGACCGGTAACAAGGTCGAACTCAGCTGGTCAGAAGTCGCCGCTGGCTTCGAGGCGCAGGTCTCTTACAACGTTTATCG
>QMNL01000403.1 GCA_003647755.1 Candidatus Coatesiibacteriota bacterium | reverse complement strand
CACTCAAAAACATCATCATAGAAGCAATCAAGAAATCCGGCGCCGGCATAGAGGGATACGTGGAGAAGAAATTTCATCCACAGGGATACAGCATAGCAATCCTAATCTCAGAGAGTCATGCAACAATCCACACCTTCCCGGAGGCTGATTCCCTGTTCGTTGACTTCTTCACATGCGGGGACGTAGACCCCGAACCCTTCAGGAAATACCTGCTCGAGCACGTGCCGGCTGACGAGATTTACGAGGATACGGTGATTTTGAGACCACTTTCGGACAAAAAATAAAGATTATAACCTTCCAAGCCTATCTAAAATATGGTAATATGATATACACGATAGGGTACGCGGCACTTGGGTATGAGGAGCAAGATATAATCAAGAAACTCAAAAACCTCATACAGACATACGACGCTCACATCATAGATGTGAGGAGCAAGCCATACGGTATGGTCAATCTCCCAGAACTAAAGAAACACCTCGGGGACAGGTATCACTGGAGAGGGAGAACCCTGGGTTATCCTCAATACAAGGAGTTGGCAAAAACGACGGAGATACCATACGATAACATTATCCTGATGTGTGCGGAGATAGACCACAAGGACTGCCACAGGACAGAGGTCGCACACATCCTGAGAGATGTGAGGGGCAGGAACGAGGAAATCATACATCTCTTATCTCCATCTACAAAAAACAAGACGTTGTTTTAACCCCGTGGTGTAGCGGTCAAGCATACCGGCTTCTGGAGCCGGAGGCGGAGGTTCGAATCCTCCCGGGGTTATTCGCATGTACAACAACATACAGAAGATATTTCTCGGAGTGCCACCATCGGAATCCCGCAAGGCGTTGGCACATTTCGTAACCAAAAATCTCGGTCATTTTGATAAATACGTGGTGCCATGTGCCGGAACATTTGCGGCGATCCAAACAATCGTAAACGCCGGCGTCTCTCCGAAGCAAATAATAGCAAGCGATATATCCCTATACTCCTCGACACTTGGCTACTTTCTGAGCAATAAACCGATAGATGAACTTGGCGTCAAATTCAAAAAACCAGAACTTCAGTTCCTCGTGGAATATTCTAAAAATAACGAACTGCGGAAGGCGGCGTCAATCTTATTCGGCATTAAATACGCTCAACTGTCAAAGGATAAGACATACTTTGCACAATCATTCAGAGAGGAACTTTACAAAAACTCTGATGTATACCTCTCCCAGCTCGAGGACGAACTCAAACAACTGAAGAAGAAAATAGGCGGTCTCTCATATACCATAAAGGATGTTTTCGTTGAAATATTCGACCATGCGGACGATGAGAGAACCTTCATGTTCATCAATCCACCGGCGTACCGTGGCGGTTATTCAAAGATGTTTGGCATCTCCGATACAATCGGATGGAACGAACCGAGGATAAAGGAATTCGACCCCGCTCTAAGGTTTGACCTGCTCAATACAATCAGAAACATAAAGGCGACGGCGATAGTGTATCATAACGTGCCAGACATCTCAGAGGAGAAATACACCAGGGGAGTGGAATTTGTAAATAAACTCTTCGCAAAGGCATACAGTGAGAAGAGGATAGATTACCTACTCATAAACAAGGAGATAGACAAAGACAGCCTGCTGCTGAAGAGACCATACAGCGAGGTTAAACGACTCGACATTCCATTATTTTCTGACGACGACCTGCTAAACAAATACACGAAAGTCTCGATAGTTCCAATAACACGAGAGGTGGCGGAATATTACAGAAACCTCTTCGTGCATAGATTGACTGCCAAAGCCGGCGGCGAGCAACATTATCTCATGCTCCTCGACGGAAAGATTTTCACGGTGTTTGGTCTCAAATTCGACAAGGCGACGAAGGACGGTCATAACTACATTTATGAGACGTACGGCATAACCGTTCCATCAAAAAAATGGCTGAGATTCAACAGACTGTTCATGCGTTTACTGGTCTGCAAGGACTTCAAGAGAGACATTCTCGCATTGCACAGATACTATAAAAACATAGACCTCGCAGACATCGAAGGAGTAAAAACAACATGCATATCATTGCACCCGGAAGTCAGACTTAACAGGGGATTGCTAAAACTCGTGGAGCGTAAACGTCTTCCGGATGGCACTTACTACTTGCAGTATTATGCACCTTTCAACGATAAGACGTACAAACAAAACATAGTCGAGTACATTGATGAGCATAACCGTCTCAAAAGGTTGAGGGAAAATGGAAAAACTTCTTGAAATCCATAAAGACATCTGGATAGCGAGAGCAAAAATCAACGAACTACGAGAGCAGGACATCAATCCAAATACCATGCCAAAAACCATGTTTGACCAGTTAACAATCAATATCAAGAAGCGTGGCACTCTGGAATCCTTACCATTCTGTGCGGAGGTTAACGGTAAATACGAAATCATAAGTGGACATCACAGGATAAGAGCGGCACGAGCGGCAGGCATGGATGAGGTCTACATCCTTCTCGATACATCAGGATTATCCCGTGATGAAATCATAGCGAAACAACTCGCACACAACAACATCAACGGCACGGTAGACCCAGACCTCACATTGAGGTTATTCGAACAAATCAAGGAT